>QIJH01000035.1 GCA_003232725.1 Chromatiaceae bacterium
ATGGCACCGTTAAGATTGTCGACTTTGGCTCCACCCGCATCGCGGGTATTCAAGAGATTAATGCACCCATTGAACGTGGAAAATTATTAGGCACATACGATTATGCCGCGCCCGAATATGTTTTAGACAAAGCAGCCAGCAACCGCTCTGATATCTTTTCTCTCGGCGTCATCGCTTATGAAATGCTCACCGGTGGAAAGCTACCATACGGCAAGCCGCTTTCAAAAGACGTACTCAAACATGTCGTCTATATCCCAGCCAGATCATATAATCGATCCGTCTCAGACTGGATTGATGGCGCACTCAGAAAAGCCACCCACCTTGATCCAGAGCGACGCTATCAACTGCTATCTGAGTTTATTCATGATTTACAAAAACCCAATCACGACCTCATCAAAAAAGATTTTCAACCCCTCATGGAGCGCCACCCCGTCGCCTTCTGGAAAACACTGGCACTCATCTCAATAACCGCCAATATTGCGCTGTTACTAATCTAATCACCCGCTATATTCTTTAGCGAGAAGACAATCCGTATAAAATTTTTAGCGCAAAGCCACTGTTAATTTTGACTACTCGCTGAGTAGTTACACAAAAAAGAGCTGGAAAAACTGCCAGCTCTTTTTTTAAATGCACTCTTCTCGCCAGTAAAGCATTAAAGAAAATAATCTAAATTTGCGCCTCTTGGCTCGCCACCCACTCCCTGCGCACCCGCACTAAAGGCACCTTCCAGTTGCTGCTGTCTATTCTTCACCTGCTCATCACGCTGATCAACCAGTGCAACATCAGGCGATGCATCGCCAGCATCAGCAGATGACTTAGTTACTGTACTGGATGACGCCACCTCACCTGACAGAAGCGATGTTTCTCTCGACACATCCACTTGACCGCCCTCCTCTATATGAGCAGGCACTGAACGAACTTGCGGTACCGCAGTATTCACCGCCACATCACCCTGGCGGGGCTGCATCGAAACATCCACCGCTGACGACTGAACTGCACTGCCCGCTTGTGCCATAGGATTAAAACTATCTATGTTCGTACCAAGCGATCCATCATTGAACCCTCGCTGTACCGCACTAAAAACTTCTTCCAGCAGTTGTTGGCGATGCTGAATCTGGTGATCACGTCTGTCCATTGCCGCTGCGCTCGACTGCTCACTGCTGACACCTGGGGCCGCCGCTACAACCGTTTCACCTGTCATCTCGGTAGCACCTTCTAATGATGGCGATTTTGACTCAGACTCAGACGAACCCGAGACACGCACCTGAGACTCTGCCACTCGTTGTTGGCTCAATTCAGCACTCGCCACCTGCGCCATCGCATTGGCAGCAGCAGCTACCGTCCTGTCTTGTGCTGAAGGCGCCGCAGGCGCCAGTGCCGCACGCTGTATCAATTCAGCCGCTCGCAAGGTCGCTTCAGGGTCACCCTGCACTGGCGAGGTATCCACACTCACCTCACCACCTGTCGCGTAGCGCTTACCATCCGGGCCATCGGTATAAGCAAAGCTGGCACCGCTGGTCGCGCGACTACCGGCAGCAGATAGATGCGCCTGCTCATGCGCACGCACTTCACGATCACGACCTGCTAACTGCTGCACCTGGCGCTGCTCGCTCTCAGTTAACGTCACCTGACTATTTATTTTTTCCTGCCCCGCTGCAGCAACCTGTTTTTCTTCAACAGCCAGCGGCGGTGATTTCGCCGCTTGCTCACGATCAAGTTTGGGATCTTTCAGTCCATGACTATTTGCAATCTCATTACTCTGTTGCACGACACGCACATCCGGCACCGGGGCTACTTTCTGATCTTGAATCACCGTACTTTCAGGTGATGAATCAGCGTTACTCTGAGAGCGGATTGGCTCCCTGTTAAGAGCGGGTGAAATGGGTGGCTGCGAATTTATGATCATCATTATTTCCCACAGAACCGGTGAGTTTAGGAGAATAGCCTCTCACTCATACTGTCTACCTATTATATCGGCACACTAGCGCCCCTTAATTAAACCGGCACTGCTTTAATTAATCCTAATTTGACATGCACTTAGCAGCACCGCTCAATATAATTGACAATATGATCATATTACCATAAAGTAAGCGGTATGAATCAAATAGCCAAAGAAGATGTATTAGCCGCCAGCGAAGGGCTCAAGGCCATTGCACATGAAATCCGCCTCACCGTCCTATGCCACCTTCTGCAAGGCCCAATGACCGTCAGCGAACTGCTCAAGGCCACGGAAACTGAGCAGACAAACCTCTCCAAACACCTTTCAAAGATGCGCATGCTAGGAGTGGTGGAAACTGAAAAACAAGGGAATTTTGTTCAATACCGCATTGCAAACCCCGACTGGGGAGAAGTGATCAACGCACTGAAAAAAATCTATTGCCCAGACTAAAAAGGAGCTACTGATGAGTAACATCACATCCAAAGCGCTTAAGGATAAAATCGAACAAGGTGAAAGCCATCACCTGATCGATGTCCGTACCCGCCCTGAATTTAATTCTGAAAGTATCGATGCCACATGTCGAAATATTCCATTGAACAAGATCAGCACACTCGACCTGCCTAAAGAGAGTCAAATTATTCTACTCTGTGCATCAGGCAATCGCAGTTCACGCGCCACAGAGACGCTGGTTAAACAAGGCTTCACCAACGTCTATAGTTTAGATGGCGGACTCGCTGACTGGAAAGAAAACAAGTTACCCACCAGAAATGTAAAAGGTATCTTGCCTATTATGAGACAGGTACAGATTGCAGCCGGTATATTAATACTCATTGGCACCCTTGGCTCACTGTTTCTGACTCCGGCACTCATCTGGCTGGCAGTTTTTGTCGGTGCCGGACTCACCTTCGCAGGGCTTTCAGGCTGGTGCGGAATGGCTATCCTGCTTGGGCATATGCCATGGAATAAAAAACGACAGGCGTGTTCATCATGATATTACGTCAACTGTTCGACCACGAAACCTACACCTTCACATATTTGATTGCCGACGAGGTCAGTCGTGACGCCATCATTATCGACCCAGTGAAAGAACAGCTCACTCGCGATCTCAAACTGATCGAAGAGCTAGGCCTAACACTGCGTTACGCAGTCGATACACATGTCCATGCCGACCACATCACCTCCGCAGGTCCATTACGAGATGCAACGGGCTGTAAAACAGGCGTTGGTATCGGTGGCGATGTTGCCTGTGCGGATCTCGCACTGAATGACGGTGATGAAATTAAATTTGGCAGCCACACGCTACACGTACTCACCACCCCCGGCCATACCGCTAGCTGCCTAAGCTTTCATGTCGATAATATTGTCTTCAGTGGCGACTCACTATTCATTCGTGGCACAGGGCGCACCGACTTTCAACAGGGCGATGCAGGCAAGCTGTATGACTCCATTAGCAATAAACTTTATACCCTGCCCGATGAGACCATCGTCTATCCTGGACATGACTATCGTGGCAACACCACCTCAACCATTGGCGAAGAGAAGCAATTTAACCCGCGAATGAAACATTCACGTGATCACTTTATCGAAAAAATGGCCGCATTAGACCTGCCTGACCCAAAAAAAATCATGGAAGCCGTACCCGCCAACCTCGCCTGCGGCGAAACATAAAGCATGTCGCTACTACTGTGGCCGCTCGCCTTTGTAGTCGGCATTATCCTCGCGTTATTTGGTGCAGGCGGCGGCATGACCACTGTCCCCCTGCTGATCTATTTTGGTGACATTCCAGTTAAAGAAGCGATTGCGATGAGCCTGTGGGTAGTGGCGGGCGTGAGCCTAACCGCCATCATCCATCAGCGGGTGTGGAAAGTCCTGCACATGAAGCTGCTGATCACCTTTGGCATCAGCGGAATCATCGGCAGCTTTGCTGGTGCCAGCCTCGGCATCATGATTTCAGAAACGCTGCAATCGATGTTTTTTTCGCTACTACTGGTGATCGTCTCCATCTGGTTACTGCTAAAAAAAGCAGAGCCAGATTCAGTGGCGCACAAAGAAAAAACCTTCAACTATATTTTTGCCGCAGGTATCGGCGTAGCCATCGGTATCCTCACCGGTATTCTCGGTGTTGGTGGCGGATTTTTACTAGTCCCCGCGCTGATCTGGCTGGGCGTTTCACAGATGCCAATTACCGTTGCCCACTCACTGGTATTGATTATTCTTAACTCAGTCGTAGCAGGTTCACGTTACGCCGCAGCGATTGATATCGATGTTGCTTTAACAGTCGGCATCGTCGTGGCCGCCAGCCTGGGCGCAATCGCTGGCGGTATGTTGTTGAAAGAAATCCCGCAAAAGCATTTACAGAAGGGATTTGCTTATGCGTTGTTATTGCTTGGAATGCTGATGGCTGCGAGGAGTGTTCTATAACTGTCTCTCGACCGACTGGACCGGAGTACGCCTACTCTTTGGTTTCGCAAGATTAAAGACAACGAGAATTTTTGCAGGGTGGATGACGCTATCGCTAATCCACCCTGCGTGCTGCAAAAAGACCGTCAACTTAAATATACCGTTTTTGTTACGCCAACAGTTCGGCTATGATCGAACCACAATCACAATGAATGATGGACGGACTCAATGATGAAACGCCCGGCGCTTCGCCTACTACTGATACTGATCACCTGCATCATCACCACAACCGCTCACGCCAATAGCGATACAGCTAATATTATCCATCACGCATTGAACATCACACTCGAACCGACAACATCAACAATCACGGCACAAGATACCATCACGCTACCCAACAGCCTGGCCTCACAGCCCTACTTTGAATTTAGGTTACATGCAGGCCTCAACCCTCAATCCATCACACACACAATTGTCACCATCGCGACACCACCAGACTCTATCCAGCATCATTACCGCGTAAAACTCAAAGCAGACAACCAGCCCATCACTCTGCAATACAGCGGCGTCATCAACCACCCAATCAGCGCCGCAGGTGAACAGTACGCACACAGCTTTAAAGAGACACCAGGGTTAATCGATAAAAAAGGGATATTTCTCGCAGGCTCAACTCTGTGGTACCCGGTGGTGCCGGGGCAGCTGGTAAACTTTGAACTCACCATCTCGCTACCAGAGGGGTGGCGTGCGATCAGTCAGGGATCGCGCATTCCAGTGCTTCTTGAAGCACTTCCCGGCTGGACAAAGGTTAAGTGGCAAGAGAGGCAACCGCAGGATGATATCTTTATCATCGCCAACCGCTTTCATGAATATGGCCAGAGCGCCGGTGCGGTTGAGGCAATGGTCTTTCTGCGCGATGCCGATGAAACGCTGGCACAAAAATACCTCGATACCACCGCACAATATCTCGCGATGTACAACAAGCTGCTAGGCCCCTACCCTTATCAAAAATTCGCAATGGTGGAAAACTTCTGGGACACCGGCTACGGCATGCCGTCGTTCACCCTGCTTGGCCCACGCGTGATTCGCTTTCCGTTTATTCTGCACTCATCATATCCACATGAAATCCTGCATAACTGGTGGGGTAACGGCGTCTTTGTCGATTACGACAAAGGCAACTGGGCAGAAGGACTCACCACTTACCTCGCCGACCATCTGATTGCCGAACAGCGCGGCAGGGCGATCAACTATCGACGTGACGTGTTGCAACGCTATAGCGACTTCGTGACCGATGGGCGCGACTTTCCACTCAGTGAATTCCGCTCACGACATAGCGCCGCGACAGCGGCCGTCGGCTACGGTAAAACACTGATGCTGTTTCATATGTTGCGCCAGCAACTCGGCAACCGGGACTTCGTGCGCGCACTCGCCACCCTCTATCGAAAGCACCGCTTCACCATCACAAGCTTCCAGGATGTCGAGGCAATTTTTAGTCAGGTGAGTGAGCAGGATCTCGAGTGGGTACAACGCGCAGGCGCACCCAGCCTCAAACTGGGTAATGCTACCGTCAGTAAAGAAGACAAGCATTACCGCTTAAACGCATCACTGATGCAACAACAGAGCGGTATACCGTTTACATTACAGATCCCCATCATGATCTATCTTGAAGGGAAAAATGAACCGCATATCGAGATGGTGACAATGGCATCCGCACAAGCGAACGTATCACTCACCTTTGAGGCACGTCCGCTACGCATCGAAGTCGACCCGATGTTTGATCTCTTTCGCCGCCTCGACGATAAAGAGATTCCATCCGCACTGTCACAAGGATTTGGAGCAGAAAGGGTATTGATGCTGCTACCATCCAGAGCAGATAGCGCATTACTCAACGAATACCGCACCATGGCTCACGCATGGGCACGCAGCCAACCGGGCAACTGGCAGGTTAAACTCGATAGTGAAATCGAATCGCTACCAAGTGACCGTGCAGTATGGATTTTGGGCTGGAACAACCTGTTTAGCAACACCGTTAAAGCGGCACTCAAAGAACAGGGGGTATCACTTGATGGCACGACACTTACCCTCAAAGAGCAGTCATTACCGATCGCTAACCATGCGGCAATGCTCACCGCACGCCACCCCGACAATAGCGCGGCAACATTGGTATGGCTCGCCACCAGTCGCGCCGCAGCGGTGCCAGCGCTTGCGCGCAAACTGCCGCACTACCGCAAATACAGCTACCTCGCGTTTGAAGGTGATGAAGGCAACAACGTTGCCAAAGGGCAGTGGCCTGTTTTGAATTCACCGATGAGCCTCGATTTCGACTATGCAGATAATCCTGTACGTAATGGTTTTAAACTCATCCCGCCGCCTGCACTGGCACAACTGCCAGCGGTATTTTCTGAAAAAAGAAGGTGATTGCACAAAGTAATATCCATTCTACTTATCGGTAATAAAGCCCTATGAAAAACAGGGTAGAAAGGACTATGATAGAGAGGATGAATAGAAACGTAATGTAAACCATTTGGTAACTATTCAGCATAGTTGAAAGTGGGACGTCACTGTTCAGATTTCCCCTGAAATTCGCCAGTTTCTTTATGCCCTCGGGTGCAAGGCGAGAAATGTGAGTTTACAACTGTAAATGATCATTTTTAACACCGAAATGGCGGATTTCAGGGGTGAGCTGAATAGTTACACCATTTGTTAGCAGCCTAATTTATAGAGACACCGTCAAATCATGAATGCAATCAACAAAATCGAACTCATTAAAAACTCCCCTCTCGGAAAAGACCTCAGCGCAGCACATTGCGAAATACTCGCCAGCATCATCGAAGTGCGCGAGCTGAAAGAAGGCGAAGAACTGCTTTCTGAAGGCCATGTGGATCACACCCTTTATGTGCCGATCAGCGGCAAGATCTCTGTGGTTAAAGACGCAGGTGGCGGGCAGGAAGATCAGCTACATATACTCGTGCCAGGAGAGCTGGCAGGAGCGATGGGATTCCTTGATGGAAAAGAACATAGCGCGACCCTGCGCGCACTGACCGACACGCAGGTCTTCTGTATTGAACAAACAAAATTCGAAACACTGATTTCATCAGAACCCACCATCGTTTATCAGGTCATGCGTTCGATTGTGCGCGATATTCACGGCATCGTTAAAAATATGAATAACAGCCATGTTGAACTTTCAAACTACATCAATAAACAGCACGGCCGCTACTGACCCTGGCAATGCCCGCTAAACACCTCGCCATCGCACTGCTTTTCGCTGGCCACCTCACCACCGCCTCTGCCGATGTGCCTTTTGAGCAACGGCATGAAGTGGAACATCTGCTAAATTTCATCGCCAATACCCCTTGCACCATCAATCGCAACGGCTCCCTGCATAACGGGCCGGAAGCGCTAGCGCATATCAAAAAAAAATACGCCTATTATCGGGATGATATCTTCTCAACTGAACAGTTTATTGAGCTTTCGGCTAGTCAGAGTACGTTTAGCGGAAAGGCTTATACCGTGCGGTGTGGGAATGGGAAGACGGTTATTACGCGGCAGTGGTTGTTGGCGGCGTTAGCCAAGTACCGTAGCCAGAAGGCATTGAAAAAACAGGAATGAACTTCTATCCAACACCACAATATACCCACCGCATATTACATCATTGACCAGGGCCACTCCTGAATAAACAGCCCCTCCTCCCTCTACTCCTCGATAATTCCTTAGTCACTTGACAAAAATAAATATACATCGTATATTTCTATACGTCGTATACTTTAAAATTTAAGCTATGATCAATTTAAACACCTCAAGCCGACGCGAGCGGAAAAAGGCCGAAATCCAGCGCCATATTGTGAACTGCGCCATGAAACTCTATCGAACAGACGGGCTGGACAACACCACAATGGAAGCCATCGCTGAAGAAGCAGATGTCGCTAAACGCACGCTCTACAGCTACTTTCCTGCTAAAGAGGCAATCGTCAGTGCCTTCTGGCTTCTCAACGTAGAACAAAAGCGTGAATTGCTGCCGCAACTACTGGCTGAGTACCCAGGCACACACAGCCGTCTAACGTCCGTTTTTCTAGATGCCGCTGAGGGCTTTAAAGCTGAACCCGAATTCGCCCGAATCCACTTTGGCTATCAATTCCAACAAATCGGCAAAAGCAAACAACCGCTCGTTACCAACGATTTCACCCGCTTCCTCACCGCCATAATGGAAGCCGGACAAGCCGAAAACGACATCCGTCGCGATATCCCTGCAGCGGAACTGGCGATGCAGAGCATGCTTAATTTCACCTCAATATGCTTGATCTGGTTTTCGAACATTAACCTGTTTTCACTCGACCAACGACTCACCCAATCGGTCGACTGTTTCATCAAAGGTGCTGGAAACAAATAGGAAATCAACATGACGAAAATACTCTTCACCTGTTTTGGTTCTTATGGCGACCTCTATCCCTACCTCGCCCTGGCCAAAAAATTACAACAACGTGGCCACCAGGTTGCCATTGCTAGTACTGCTATTTACCAGGCTCAAATCGAGGCGGAAGAAATTCCGTTTCTGCACCTGCGTAGCAGCCTTGATAACTACACCACACCCGAGTCAATACGCAAGTTTTTACAGAGCATCTTCAACCCCGCAAAAGGTGGCGAGCGCATAGTCCTAGAAATGATGGCACGTATAGAAGAAACCTATCAAGACACTCTCAACGTCACAAAAGGAGTTGATTTAGTCATCGCTAATCCTCTCGCTTACGCCACGCCGATCGTCTGCCGCGACAAAAACATCCCCTGGTTATCCACCATCCTGGCACCAATGTTTTTTTTATCCGTCTACGATCCACCTATCATGTCACCTGCCCCGTGGTTAAGAAAAATTCATCAACTCAGTCCTACATTATATCGTGGCCTGTTCAAGCTATTAAAAATCGCCACCAAACCGTGGGCAAAACCCCTCTATGAACTCTGTGCCCGCCA
>QIJH01000131.1 GCA_003232725.1 Chromatiaceae bacterium
CAAGATGCCTTCTATTCCCACTCCAGCGCCCCTTTTTTCCATTCGTAGATGAAGCCGACGACCAATACCGCCAGAAAAACAACCATTGCCAGGAAACCGTACATCCCTACTTCATCGAGCACAATCGCCCACGGAAAAAGGAAGGCGATTTCCAGGTCAAAAATAATAAAAAGGATTGCAACCAGATAATAACGTACGTCAAACTTCATGCGCGAATCTTCAAACGCTTCAAAGCCACACTCGTACGGAGATAGCTTTTCGCTATCGGGGCGGTTGGGCCCCACCATAAAACCGGCCATCATCGGCATCAGCCCAAAGAGCGCTCCCATAATCAGGAACACAAGTATAGGAAGGTAATTCTCTAACATGTGTAGTCGTCACCCGCGTCGTATGATACCGAACACTTAATCTTATAAGTGATCAGATAATCGTTATTATTTTATATTATGTTGCTTCTGGTTTGATCAGAAAGTTCTAATCATCGCGCCCCCATAGCGCGAACCTGATCGTTTGAGTCTAGGCTAGTGATTAATACTCTGTCAAGCAGTCTTCTTGTAAGCCACCAATCATCCCTTTATCTATTATAATCATGATTTTTATAAGGAATTTATTTTCTACCACTCAGTACACTTCAATTTGGTGCCGATGGCCGGAGTCGAACCGGCACAGCTTGCGCCACCGCCCCCTCAAGACGGCGTGTCTACCAATTTCACCACATCTTCTCTAATTTGATATTTATTGTGCCAAAGCTTTATTGTGTTGCTGGCGCTGTATCTATCGCGGGCACATCACTACTGACATCTGCACCTTGCCCCGGCATCATTGGTACATCTGTTGGAGAGTCTATTGCCATCGCTGGCACTTCAACCGCCGTCGATGGCATCACATTATCCGTCACACTGCCCTGGTCTGTGCTCTGTATCGAGAAGTAAGCCAGCGTCAAGCTCGTCAAAAAGAAGAGCGTCGCTAATACGGCAGTTGTGCGGGTTAAGAACGAGGCGGAGCCTTGACTACCAAACACCGTTTGCGAGGCACCACTACCAAATGCGGCACCGACATCGGCACCCTTCCCACGCTGAATCAATATCAGACCGACCAGTACGACCATGATAATGACGTGTGCTGCTAATAAAGCTGTTTGCATTGCTTCTGCCTTAACAAATTCAGAGCTGAACTCATTTGAGTCAGCACTGGTAGATAAATACCGAGACTATCCCGCTGCCTTACAGACAGCCAAAAAGTCATTAACCTTCAGTGATGCGCCACCAATCAAGCCGCCATCTATATCAGGCATACCGAACAGCTTTTCTGCGTTAGCAGCATTCACACTACCACCATAAAGAATTTTAATCCCTGCCGCGAGTGCTTCATCCTGTTTAGCCAGGTGAGAACGGATAAAGGCATGTACGGCCTGTGCCTGCTCTGGTGAGGCTGTTTTACCCGTCCCGATCGCCCATACTGGCTCATATGCAAGTACTGTCTCTTTCAATAGCACAATGCCATTATCAAGATTGAGCACAGCATCTAACTGCTGTGCGATCACCTGTTCAGTCGTGCCATTTTCACGCTCTTCTAGCAGCTCCCCAATACAGAAGATCGGTGTCACATTGCCCGCAACTGCTGCCGCAACTCTTTCAGCGATCAATTTATCACTCTCACCATAGACATGGCGGCGCTCTGAGTGACCAATAATAGCGTAACGACAACCAAATTCCGTTAGCATTGCGGCAGAGAGTTCACCGGTAAACGCACCAGATTCAGGTTGCTGGCATATATTCTGCGCGCCAAGCTTTACTTTACTGCCTTCAAGTCTTGCACCGACTAAGCCAATAAAAATAGCCGGTGGACAGACCAATACTTCCACATTGATGCCATCAAGCCCGGATTTAATGCCATCAATCAGCTCAATAACACCTTCCTGGGTGCCATTCATTTTCCAGTTACCAGCGACGAGTGGTCGACGCATATCATTATTCCCTTTCATAAACTTGCCACGTCAAAACGAAGCGCAAAAGACTACCGCTCTGCGCCGGATAAATCAATGTAAACTTTGGATAATTAACTAAAAAAAACCCTTATTCTTAATCCTAACAAAGAGAAAAACAACGCTATTCTTATCAAGAATTCACATTTAAAACAAAAGGCATCTTTTTGTATTTATTTGTTTTTTTGCGCTTCGACAATCACCTCAGCCAATTGATTCGCGAGCCGGGTCACTTGTACCTCCTCTTCACCCTCTACCATCACTCTCACTACGGGCTCCGTACCAGAAGGGCGCAGCAAAACACGTCCAGAATCAGCCAGCTCTGCTTCAACATCTCGAATCGCCTGATTAATGACATCACTACCAGAAAGATCAAATGTTTTATCAGCGGCAACATTAACAAGGTGTTGCGGGTATTTTTTCATACCGGACTTTAACTCATAAAGCGTGCTATCAGTCTCGAACATTGCAGAAATCACCTGTAACGCAGATACGATTCCATCACCAGTTGAGGTACGGTCAAGGCATAAAATATGGCCTGAAGACTCACCACCGATCACCCAGCCCTCTTTTTTGAGTACCTCCATCACATAGCGATCGCCCACTAGCGCCCGCTCAAAACCAATACCGCGCTCCTGCAGCGCATGCTCAAGCCCCAGGTTACTCATCACAGTCCCCACCACTGAACCGTTTAGCGATTCGGTCTTACGGCGGGATTCGGCAATGATAAATAAAATTTCATCGCCATCAACCTCTTCCCCTTTGTGGTCAACCATAATCAAGCGATCACCGTCACCATCTAGCGCGACGCCAATATCGGCCTGGTGTTCAAGCACCGCCACCTGCAGTGATTCAGGCTTTGTTGAGCCGCAATCGAGGTTGATATTCAGCCCATTCGGTTCACTGCCAATCGTAATCACAGTCGCACCCAGCTCTTTAAAAACATTCGGTGCAATGTGGTATGTCGCACCATGGGCGCAATCAACCACAATTTTCATCCCAACTAGGTCAATTTTTGATGGAATGGTACTTTTACAAAACTCAATATAACGCCCCGCCGCATCAACAATACGCCCGGCTTTCCCCAGCTGCTTAGAATCGACAGTCTCCATCGGTTTATCAAGCTCATCTTCGATGGCAAATTCAAGCTCATCAGGAAGTTTTGTCCCTTCCGATGAAAAGAACTTAATGCCGTTATCATAAAAAGGGTTATGCGATGCACTGATAACGATACCGGCCTGCGCATGCAGGGTGCGGGTAAGGTAAGCCACGCCTGGCGTTGGCATCGGCCCTAACAGACTAATATTAACACCGGCGGCAGAGAGCCCTGCCTGCAGTGCAGACTCAAACATGTAGCCAGAAATACGCGTATCCTTGCCGATGAGGATGCCATCTTTACCATCACGTTTCATTACTCGACCAATGGCCCAGCCTAGTTTTAAAATAAACTCTGGCGTGATCGGGTACTCGCCCACCTTGCCACGAATCCCATCTGTGCCAAAATAGCGTTTTTTTCTTGCTTCAGACATGCCTTAATTCCCTTTTGTTCTACACATATAACTGACCTGTATCGCTTGCAATGTTGCCGCCACATCATGCGCTCTGATAATAGATGCCCCTTGCCATACCGCTATAGATGCAAGGGATATACTACCATAAAGGCGCTCATCAACCTGCAAATCCAACATATGCGCAATCATCGATTTCCTGGAAACACCGACCAAAAGAGGCAGTTCAAATTCGAGTAGTCGATCAAGCCCGCGCAACAGGGCTTGATTATGGGCTAACGTTTTTCCAAAGCCAAAACCAGGATCAATGACAATCAACTCCCGCGGTAAACCTGCCGCAATGCAATGCCCAATTCGCTGCCGCAGAAAATCTTTCACTTGCGAAACAACATCAGCATATTGAGGCTCAAGCTGCATGGTCTGCGGCCCACCTTGCATATGCATCAGACACACGGGCACTTGCAACTCGGCCGCCATCTCTGCTGCGCCTGCTTCCTGTAGCGCTCTCACATCATTAATCATCGAAGCACCGATTCCGACAGCCGCACGCATCACCTCTGGCTTGCTGGTATCGATTGAGACTGGAATATCTGATTCGGCGCGAATCGCCTCAATCACGGGGATGACCCGATCAAGCTCTTCATCAACCGGGATAATTGCAGCACCGGGACGAGTCGATTCTCCACCGACATCAATAATCGCCGCCCCCTCTTCAACCATTTCACGAGCATGATTGAGTGCTTTTTCAGGCGAAAAAAAATCACCCCCATCAGAAAATGAATCGGGGGTGACATTCAGGATACCCATTACCGCTGGGCAATTTAGATTTTCAAGCATCAACATACATTAAAATGCCCATTCCACCGGATGAATACATATCAGCGATGAAACGGGCTATTAGCGATAAATCAACTCGCTAGTGTTGCTCTGCAGCACCACCTAATTTGCTATCAGCAGCATCTTTTTTATCTGTCTTAGTCGTGTCATCACTATCACTTGACGCCTCTACATCTGGTGCATTTCCAGAGTCATCAGGTGAATCTGAGTCCTGGCCCCAGCCTTTAGGTGGCCCAGGATCACGACCTTCCATTATCTCATCAATCTGACTGCTATCGATGGTTTCATACTTCAGCAGCGCATTGGCCATCATATGGAGTTCCTTCTCATGCTTCTTCAGGATTTTTTCGGAACGAGCGTAGTTGCGATCAGCAAATGCCCGTATCTCTTTATCAATGATATGAGTGGTCTCATCAGAGATGCCACTCTTACTTTGTCCCATTGAATGACCTAAAAAGACTTCACCACCATCATCATCGCTATACATCAACGGCCCAAGCTTCTCTGAAAAACCCCATTTGGTCACCATGTTACGTGCAATCTCAGTCGCACGCTGGATATCATTTGAAGCACCAGTGGTAACAGCCTCTTTACCAAAAATCAGCTCTTCCGCAATACGACCACCAAACATGCTGGAAATGTTACTTTCAAGTCGCTCTTTACTATAACTAAGGCGATCCTCTTCCGGCAAAAACATCGTGACGCCCAGCGCGCGACCACGTGGAATAATGCTCACCTTGTGCACTGGATCGTGCGCAGGAACAAGCCGCCCGACGATCGCATGACCGGCCTCATGATAGGCAGTCAATTTCTTTTCGTTTTCGTTCATTACCATTGAGCGACGTTCTGCACCCATCATGATCTTGTCTTTTGCCTTTTCAAAGTCATCCATGCTGACAACACGTTTGCTGCCACGAGCTGCAAAAAGTGCCGCTTCATTCACCAAATTTGCGAGATCAGCACCCGAAAAACCCGGCGTACCACGTGCGATAATCTTTGCATCAACATCATCACCTGCGGGCACCTTGCGCATATGAACACGAAGGATTTGACCACGCCCACGTACATCCGGTAGTGGCACCACCACCTGGCGATCAAAACGACCAGGGCGCAACAGTGCAGGATCTAGTACATCAGGACGGTTAGTCGCCGCAATCACGATCACACCATCATTGCTTTCAAAACCATCCATCTCAACCAGCAGCTGATTAAGGGTCTGTTCACGCTCATCATGGCCACCACCAAGCCCTGCACCACGATGACGGCCAACCGCGTCGATCTCATCAATAAAGATGATGCAAGGTGCATGCTTTTTAGCCTGCTCAAACATGTCTCGCACACGCGAGGCACCCACACCCACAAACATCTCAACAAAGTCAGAACCTGAAATTGTAAAGAATGGTACTTTTGCTTCACCTGCAATCGCTCTGGCTAGCAGCGTTTTACCCGTACCTGGTGCTCCACACATCAGAACACCGCGAGGAATCTGGCCACCCAACTTCTGAAATTTACTGGGATCGCGCAAGAAGTCGACTAATTCGCCCACCTCTTCTTTGGCCTCTTCAACACCTGCAACATCCGCAAAGGTTGTCTTGACCTGATCTTCTCCCAACATACGTGCCTTACTGCGACCAAATGACATCGCACCGCGGCCGCCACCGCCGCCACCCTGCATTTGACGCATAAAGAAGATCCACACACCAATCAGCAGCAGCATTGGGAACCATGAGATAAAGATCTGCATGAAGACGCCCTGCTCTTCTGCGGGTCGTGCCTGGATAGAGACACGGTTGTTAAGCAGCTCACCAATTAACCCGTTATCACCAGGGCTATAGGTCATGAATTTTTCACCGGCCTGAGTCGTGACGCGAATGTTGCGCCCTTTAATTTCTACCTCGCGGATAACACCACTCCTCACATCCTCAATAAACTCTGAGTATGAGAGTGTCCGCGCAGGTGCCTGTGGTGGCCCAAAATTATTAAACACGGAGATCAGCACCACCGCGATAACCACCCACAAAACGATATTCTTAGCCATGTCGT
>QIJH01000096.1 GCA_003232725.1 Chromatiaceae bacterium
CTACTGCAACGCCATGGCGAGTTGGCCCACATTGCCAGCAAACTACAGCTGCACAACCCACAACGTCGTATCCAGCAGTTGCAAGCCACTCAACAACAACTTGGCACGCGTCTGCAACGCGCACTTCAGCAGCAATTACAACAGCGCCAGCAGCAACTGCAAGGTGTCACACGGGCACTCGATGCGGTGAGCCCACTGGCGACACTCGGGCGCGGTTTTTCGATTACACGCAACGTCCACAATGGACGCCTCTTGCGTGACATAAAAGATGCCGCCATTGGTGACACCATCGAAACAACCCTGGCACGAGGGCGGCTACTGTGTGAAGTCACGGAAACTATTAATGATGAATAAAGCACTATTTCCACCACCCTCTCACTACGCCGTCACGTTACTGTTTGCGCTCTCATTCAGTGCTGCGCATGCGTTACCCAAAGTGTCTGCCGTACCGGGTGGGGTGGTAGTGATCGAACTGGCAGCGGACAACGCAGGAGAAAACCCCACTGCTTACTTCAATAAAAAGCCACTGTTAGTGCTCAAGAAAGATAACCGCTGGCTGGCGGTCGTCGGCATACCACTGACCGCAACGATTGGCGCACAACAAATCGAACAACAGAGCGCATCAGGCAAAACCATTAGCCACCGTTTTATCGTCAACAATAAAGCCTATAAAACACAACGCCTCACGGTCACCAATAAACGCAAGGTGAACCCTTATGCGGAAGATATGGAGCGCATCCTCACAGAAAAAAAACGCACAAAAAAAACCCTCGCCCATTGGGATCCGCGCGAGCTGAATGATCTGGTATTTATCACACCGGTTGAAGGACGGCGCAGTAGCTCGTTTGGGCTACGACGTGTGTTCAACGGTCAACCACGTAAACCGCATAGCGGAATGGATATCGCCGCCCCTACTGGCACCCCGGTCATCACGCCGATTGCGGGCACGGTAACCAATGTGGGTGACTATTTCTTCAATGGCAACTCAGTCTTCATCGACCACGATGTACCTGCACCTTGATCGTATTGATGTCAAAGAGGGCGATGTTCTGCAGCAGGGAGATGTACTCGGCACAGTAGGTGCCACCGGTCGTGTCACCGGCCCGCATTTACACTGGGGCATTAGCCTGAATGATGCGCGTGTCGACCCGGCGTTATTTCTTAGCGATGAAAAATAACCCCCATATAGAGACCTTTGCACGATACAATGCACGAGTAAAAATGACTAATGACCACAGGAGCTGCATGTATGTTTCACCGTACCGCCACTGATAAAAAAACACTTAATGGTTTCAGCCAGTTCTTTTACGCACTCACCGCACTGTTTTTTATAAGTGGTTGCCAGGTTGAAGTGCCAGTTGAGGAGTCGATCGCGGGCGTCGATAAAATACTGGAGATACGCAAACAGGCGATCGAAAACAAAGACATGGCGCTTTATAAATCCATTCTATTACCAGAATATTCTAGCAGTGGCGTACCACTCGACAATGTCATTGGAGACCTCGAACGGCTCTTTTCAACCGAAGAGCAGATTGAGTTCATCTACCAGAAAGCACCACCGTCAATCGCAATGAACAGCGCTCGCGTGATTCATATGATTGAGTACAAACTGACCCCATCTGGAAAATCCACAAAAATGCGTGAAACCATCCACCTGCGACGTGTTAATGGTCAATGGTTCATTTCCGGTGGAATCATACTTGGTCTAACCTTGTAAGAAGGAGCTGCAATCCGTTATTACCCCATGATACTTGACTACACCAAACAGGGCTTTCTTCACTTAGCATTTAGTTTTCATCTGCATCAGCCGATCTGCTAATATCGCAGTTGGATCATATGTAGTGTCTATTTTATGAAACCCAGTATTAAAACCATCACCGTCAGAACGCTGGTCAACTTCCTGCTTGTATTGGCAGTCATTATGCTGATCATCACCGGGCTTAACTTCCGCGCGCTATCAATACAGGCGCTGGAAGATCAGGCGCTATCTCATGCCGAACTGGTTCGTGCCGGTCTGACTGCCCATATGAAAGCGGACATCATGGATAAACGCGATTATTTTCTGGCGGAGATCCAGCAGCTACACCAGGTTAACCGTCTCACCGTGATTCGCAGTAATGAAGTAAGCGATCAGTTCGGTCGCGGTCGCGCCATCGAAGATGAAGTTGATAATGTGGATGCGATCGCCCGCAGGGCCTTTGAAACGATGGAACCAGTCTTCGTGCTGAGCGAGTTTTCATACAACCCGACGATTCGCGCGGTCGTGCCGTACATCGCCTCACCCGTCGGCTCGCTCAACTGCCTTGCCTGCCATAACGTTGCGGAAGGAACCGTGCTCGGCGCGGTAGATATTGAGATGGACGCATCGAAATACCGCAACCATTCACTGGTGGTTATCGCCGGGATGTTAATCGTCTCATTTGTATTCATGATATTAATTGTAATGAATATCAGGCGCACGATTCAACGTCATGTGCAGGGGCCACTCGACACCCTGGTTGATAAAGCGATGGATGCCTACGTGAAAAAAAAACCGGTCAGCCCCGACCAGTTTGCAACAGCGGAGTTTAGTAACGTTGCCAATGAGATAAACCTCTTCAACTCGAAAATCATTGCTCATCAGGATCTCCTGCAGCAGAAAAACAGTGAGCTGACCGCATTGAACAATGAAATAGAAAAGACCCTGCGTGAAACCGTTTTCACCATGGGGGTGATTGAAGAGCAGCGCTCTAAAGAGACCAGTAATCATACCCAACGGGTATCACTCTATAGCCAATTACTGGCACGAAAATCAGGCATGTCAGACCACGAAATCGACCTGATCGCCGCTGCGGCACCACTGCATGATCTTGGGAAAATAGGCATTCCGGACAGCATTCTATTGAAACCTGAACGCCTCACCGATGAAGAGTATGAGATCATGAAAAACCACACTCGCATCGGCTATACCATGTTAAGCCATTCCGAACGCGACATCCTCAAGGCTGGCGGCATCATCGCGCTGCAACATCATGAGAAGTGGGATGGCAGCGGCTACCCACAAGGACTGAAAGGAGAAGAGATTCACATCTACGGCCGCATCACCGCGCTAGCAGATGTTTTTGATGCATTGGCATTCAGAAGGGTCTATAAAGAGGCATGGGAACCAGCCCGTGTCATCTCATGGATAAAGGAACAACGTGGCAAACATTTTGACCCAACGCTGGTTGATCTTTTCCTTGAAAACCAGGATGAAATTACGGACATTACGAAACGCTACCCAGCCGATTGATAACAAACGACAACGAGACCTTTGCACGAGCAGGGATTTTGTTCTCTGGCACCAACAGTAGGCGCTTTAGGCGAGGAAAAAGCGCACGGAATGAGGGAGTTTATCGCTGCCAAAGGACAAATGAACAATCCTACAAAGGTATCACAACAACTTTAAAGAGAAGTGTTATGCAAAGTGATTGGTTACGAGAAAATATGCTGGTGATTCTATCCATCATTGGCGTGGCGGCAACAGCCTGTGTCGGCGGAATTTTTGTGCTCTATTTTATGATCAAACGAAAGATCAGACAAAAGAATGCTGCAAAATAGTCTGCTTGACAGCCTTATCCATCTCGTGATATTACCGCTATTTAATTGTGAGCATTAAACAGCACTATCAAGCCGCTATTTCAGAACGGGGGTATCAGCGAGACCCTGAGCAGGCAAATGCCATTGACCATTTCCAGCGCCTCTCTCTTGAATTGCTCACCTTGCCAAAGGCAACAAGCTTTCTTAGTCATGTATTAAACAAAACTGCTGAGCCGACACAAGGGCTTTACCTGTGGGGCGGCCCTGGTCGCGGCAAAACATATCTGATGGATCTCTTCTATCACCACCTGCCAATCCAGCAAAAGCAGCGTCTGCACTTTCATCAGTTTATGCGCAATGTGCACGCAGAACTAGCGACCATCAATAACCAGCAAACGCCGCTGGCGGTGATTGGCAAACGTATTGCTGAAAAGACCCGCATTCTTTGTCTGGATGAATTTTATGTTGCCGACATTGGTGATGCAATGTTGCTCGCAGGCCTGCTTGAGGTACTCTTTGCCAATCAGGTAATACTGGTGACAACCTCGAACACAATACCTGACAATCTTTATCGGGGCGGACTGCAACGGGAGCGTTTTTTACCGGCCATTGCGCTGATCAAGGCACACACTCAGTTGGTAACAATGGAACAGGGCGACGATTATCGTTTGCAAGCTAGCCATGAAACAGCCGCCGAAACAGCCGCTAAGCGCTATCAAATATGCGGCAGCGCAAGTGCTCAAGAACTAATGAGCCAACAATTTCAACACTTAACTGGCAACATATTTGCAGCACGAGCAATATCAATAAAGATCAACGACCGTGAACTTCCCGTCATTGCAGAACATGACGACTTAATATGGTTCAATTTCGACACCCTGTGTGAAACCCCACGCGCAGCCGCTGACTACCTCGAAATAGCAAACCGCTACCAACGCCTGATGATTACCCACATACCGACCATGGATGAGGCACTGGAGAGTGCCGCGATTCGCTTTATTCACCTCATTGATGCGATCTATGACAGCAAGGTAGTATTGATCACCACCGCAGCGGCTATCCCACAGCAGCTTTACAGAGGCACACATCACACCAACAGTTTCAAACGCACTACGAGTCGTCTTTGTGAAATGTCACATTACGACTATTCCACTCGCTAAACAGCGAATGCTTTACCATCTCGCTCGCTCTGGGCTATGATGAATAATGGCTGATTTTCACTACACTAATCCACTGCCGCTTGGCGATGATAAAACAGAATATCGCCTGCTGAGTAACAAGCATGTGTCAACTGGCGCATTTGAAGGGTACCCGATACTCAAGATAGAGGAAGCGGCGCTGACGCTACTCACTGAGAGTGCCATTAAAGATATTTCACACCTCTACCGCAGTAGCCATCTGCAGCAACTGCGTAATATCCTGGATGACAGCAGGGCCTCTGAGAATGATCACTTCGTTGCAATGGAGCTGCTACGTAACGCAAACATCGCCGCAGGCATGGTATTGCCCGGTTGCCAGGACACTGGCACCGCTATCATCATGGGAAAGAAAGGCCAGCAGGTGTGGACCAGCAGCAATGACCGCGAGGCGATCTCACGCGGCGTCTATCAGGCTTACAACAACCACAATCTGCGCTTTTCACAGATGGCGCCACTGACCTTTTTTGATGAAAAGAACACCGGCACTAATCTTCCTGCACAGATCGACATTGATGCAGTAGCAGGCGGTAGTTATAAGTTTTTGTTGATGACCAAGGGCGGCGGCTCTGCCAATAAAACCTTTCTGTTTCAGGAGACCCGAGCACTACTCAACCGCAAAAGCCTCCTCGCCTTTTTAACTGAAAAATTAAAGATGCTGGGGACTTCTGCCTGCCCGCCGTATCACCTCGCGATTGTGGTCGGCGGCACATCAGCGGAAACTAACCTGAAGATGGTTAAGCTCGCCTCCGCCCATTACCTCGACACCCTGCCGAACCGTGGCAATGAGTTTGGCCAGGCATTTAGAGATACCGAGCTGGAAATTCAGGTACTGAGACTGACACAACAACTCGGTATCGGTGCGCAATTTGGCGGCAAGTACTTTGCCCATGACATTCGTGTGATACGTCTGCCTCGCCACGGTGCCTCCTGCCCCGTTGGCATTGGCGTCTCCTGCTCTGCTGACCGCAACATTCTGGGGCATATTGACCGTGATGGTGTCTGGCTGGAACAACTCGAACGAGATCCAGCGCGCTTTCTGCCAGAAGTGAAAACAGATGCCCTGTCAGATGATGTGGTTCACATTGACCTTAACCAGCCAATGGAAAAAATCCGTGAAACGTTATCCCAATATCCGATTAAGACCCGCCTTGCACTCAGCGGCCCGATCATCGTGGCACGCGATATTGCCCATGCGAAAATCAAAGAGCGCCTTGATAACGGTGAAGGCATCCCCCGCTATTTCAAAGATCACATCATCTACTACGCAGGCCCCGCCAAGACACCCGACGGTTACGCCTCAGGCTCCTTTGGCCCCACTACTGCCGGGCGGATGGATAGCTATGTCGAACTATTCCAGCAACACGGCGCATCGCTGGTGATGCTGGCCAAGGGCAATCGCAGTCGCGCGGTCACCGAATCGTGCAAATCAAAGGGCGGCTTCTATCTCGGCTCGATCGGCGGTGCCGCTGCCCGCCTTGCCGAAGCGTGCATCCGTAAAGTAGAAATCATTGACTATCCCGAGCTCGGCATGGAGGCAGTTCACCGCATTGAAGTTGAAAATTTCCCCGCCTTCATTATCGTTGATGACAAAGGCAAAGACTTCTTTGCCGAACTAGGAATTTAAGTGATTAAGATCAGGCAGCGACTGCAATGTCAGCTCACGCCCCTCATTCAACATATACTCTAAAAAGACCTGCGCAACAACAGACAGCTGCTTCCCTTTTGGATAACAGAGATACCATTGATCTTCGATCGGAAAGTCCTGTATATCAAGCACCACCAACTCTCCCGACTGCAGTTCATGTGTCAGCGCATCGCCTCATTACTGCCAAGCTCCATACTGCCCTTAAAGCAGAAATCACGGTTTTTGATCAATCGACCAATCGAACCATACGTGCCACAACCCGGCTCACGCATAATAAAGTTTTCGCTGGCCAGTGCCTTCACCGGAATATTGCGTTCATTCGCCAACGGATGCGATGGCGGTGCCAAAACGACCAAGGGGTTCGCTAAAAAGGGAATGCGGTGAATAGATGCGCCCGTTGGGGCCTGGCCAACGATATAGATATCATCCAGGTTCTGCTCTAAACGCGCTAACACACGTTCACGATTAATCACCTCAAGCGCAACATTAATCCCGGGGTACTGCTTACAAAACGACCCTAAAATCCTTGGTGCAAAGTACTCAGCCGTGGTGACTCCGGAAATGCGCAGGTTACCCTGCTTAACCCCCTGAATATCTGACACGGTCATCTGAAACTCAGCGAGGCTATCAAACACGGCTTTACATGTTTTCAGCAGCTCCAGCCCAACCTCCGTCAGATAGATTTTCTTACCCACCTGATTATAAAGCGGCATTCCCACAATATCAGTCAGTTTTTTAACCTGCATTGACAGTGTTGGCTGGGTTAGATGAAGCTCCCCTGCCGCAGCGGTAAAAGAGCCATTTTTCGCAATCGCTTCAAAAACTTGTAGCTGACGGAAGGTTGCATTTCTAATTTTAATCATGATTCACCTAGAGTAATATTGTATTTAATCGATACATAGTATAATTATTTTTGATTATCGTTTATATGAAAAACATACCATACTGTATTGGTTGGTTTAGTCCCCTCCCCCCTTATAAAGGGACTAGGTCAACTCTCTAGCGCGCATGGGCCTGCCCCCCTCCCTTTTGCAGCCCATGCGCGTATCTTTTTATCCTTTATTTTCATAGCCATAGATTACCCGCCACGGAATAGCATACGCCAATTGCCTGACAATGCCCAGCGCATCCCCTCATACCACCACCATAAAATACATCTACATTAATCTATGATAAACATAAAATACTTTTATTATCACTTATAAAACAACTCATGCATAATAGCCTCACTGCTCGGGAATTCTCTACCCTCCTCAAATGATCTCGAGCAGATTTGTATACGCATGGATCTGTCCCCCCTCCTTTTTACGATCCATGCGTTTTTTTATTTCCCCGTCAGGCAGCCAATAAAAAAGGCGTATGTTTGACCATACACCTTTCCTCGTTAGTACTAACTTACGTTGATATCAAACTAGCAAACCTTGATCCTCTTTTGCCGATGCGAAATGAGCAGTCCGTGCAGGCTCAGCACCACCAGTAACCAGAGCGGATGCAATGTACCACCGCCGCCAGCCGGTACCGGGGCGATTTTCTCAACCGCAATGGCACCAATCTGCGCTGGATCTTTGATCACTCGATTCGTCTGCCCATCCATATCATTCGGGCCACCGTCCTCAATCGTCAAGGCTTGTATGAAGGCTGAGGGTTTGAAACCTCGGTTGCTTTTAGGGAGTGGGAAGTGTTTGTCAATTCTCTCGCCCAGTTTTAGCGAT
>QIJH01000116.1 GCA_003232725.1 Chromatiaceae bacterium
AGCCGGATACCGGTGAACAGGCGCTGGAGATCACCGATATGCTGGTACGTTCGAGTGCGGTTGATGTGATCGTCATCGATTCGGTAGCGGCACTGACACCAAAGGCTGAAATCGAAGGTGATATGGGTGATTCTCATATGGGACTGCAAGCACGCCTAATGTCTCAGGCGCTGCGCAAATTGACTGGTAACATCAAACGTTCCAATACGTTGGTGATTTTTATTAATCAGATTCGCATGAAGATTGGTGTGATGTTTGGCAATCCTGAAACGACTACTGGTGGGAATGCGTTGACATCCGCCGTATCGGTGCAATCAAGCGGGGAGATGAGGTGGTCGGTAATGAGACCCGCGTCAAAGTGGTCAAAAATAAAGTCGCGCCGCCATTTAAGCAGGTTGAGTTTGAGATTCTGTATGGAGAGGGTGTCTCGCGTGAAGGTGAGATTATCTCATTGGGTGTGAAAGAGGGGTTAGTTGATAAGGCGGGTGCCTGGTATAGCTACAACGGTGACCGTGTGGGTCAGGGTAAAGAAAATGTGCGTAACTATTTGAAAGAGCATCCAGAAACTGCGGATGAAATTGAAACTGCAATTCGAGCACGTCTGCTGCCTGTGGCTGGTGAGGCAGTTGAAGATGAAGAGGGCGGTGAGTCTGGGGCGAAGGGCTAATTCAACAGCGAAATTCTCGCGATAACGCTCAGAACGAGGCCAATAATAACGTTCTGGGCGTGCGTAAACGTGCGATGGATCTACTCTCTCGGCGTGAGCATGCGGTGGCGGAATTACGCCGTAAACTGGTTAACAAGGGTTTTGATGGGACTTTTGTCGATGAAGCCCTTGCTCAGTTGGTGGACGATGGATTACTTAGCGATGCGCGTTACGCGGAGAGTTATGTGCGCTTTCGGATGGATAAAGGTTTTGGTCCAGTGCGGATACGTGAAGAGCTACGTCAGCGTGGCGTGGCAAGTGAATTAGTGGGTGAGTATGTCAATTTTCAAGATCGATGTTGGAGCGAAACAGCCAGAAATGCGTGGCAAAAACGGTTTGGTGGTGAATTCCCGGAAGATATGACGGCGCGTGCAAAGCAGTTGCAGTTCCTGCAATATCGCGGTTTTACCTCGGATCAGACAAAACATATATTTAAAGACTTTAATTAGGTTTATACTCTCTACTGATAAAGTGTGTTAAAAAACTGATATGACAATGCAAAAACAACGGAATAACAATAATCAACTGTAGGAATGGATCGAGCCGCTGAATTAAAACCTTGCTCGTGATCCATCTTTTTTAAAGTGTAATTACCTAGATGACTTCAACAGCAGCTTTAAGACAAAAATTTCTCGACTACTTTGCCCGGCAGGGGCATGAAATAGTCGCGAGTGGCCCGCTTGTGCCTGGCAATGATCTAACATTACTGTTTACCAATGCCGGTATGGTGCCGTTTAAAGAGACCTTCCTGGGGCAGGAAACGCGTCCTTATATTCGTGCGACTAGCGCGCAGCGCTGTGTGCGTGCGGGCGGCAAGCATAACGATCTTGAAAACGTTGGTTACACGGCACGTCATCACACCTTTTTTGAGATGTTGGGTAATTTTAGTTTTGGTGACTATTTCAAACATGATGCGATCTGTTTTGCGTGGGATTTTCTGACGCAAGACCTGGGACTATTAAAAGAGCGTCTGTGGGTCACGGTCTACGATGACGATGATGAAGCCGCTAAAATATGGCTTGAAGAGATCGGCGTTCCTGCTGAGCAGTTAGTGCGTATCGGTGACAAGCCGGGTGGTAAACGCTACGAAAGCGATAATTTCTGGTCGATGGGCGATACCGGGCCATGTGGCCCTTGTACCGAGATTTTTTATGATCACGGTGCTGATGTTGTGGGTGGCCCGCCGGGTAGTCCTGATGAAGATGGTGATCGCTATATCGAGATCTGGAACCTGGTCTTCATGCAATACAACCGCAGTGCTGATGGCACGATGACAAAATTGCCGAAGCCATCGGTTGATACTGGTATGGGGCTGGAACGCCTTGCCGCTGTGATGCAGGGTGTGCATAGCAACTACGAAATTGACCTGTTTGCCAATCTGATTAAGGTGATTGCTAAGGTCACCCATACTGACGATCTCGAAAATAACTCATTGCGCGTGATTGCAGATCACATCCGCTCCTGTTCCTTTTTAATTGTCGATGGCGTGATGCCGTCGAATGAAGGGCGCGGTTATGTATTGCGGCGGGTGATTCGTCGCGCCATTCGTCATGCTTATAAATTAGGGGTTAACGAGACCTTTTATTTCAAATTAGTCGCGCCGTTGGTGATGGAGATGGGTGAAGCCTATCCCGAACTAGCGAAGGCACAGCGGCAGATTGAAAAGGTTTTGAAATTAGAAGAAGAGCGTTTTGCTGAAACGTTGGATCAGGGGATGAAGATCCTTGAAGCTGCCATTGCTGATTTAGCAGAAAAAGAGATTCCGGGTGCAACCATCTTCAAGCTTTATGATACCTATGGATTTCCTGCTGATCTTACCGCAGACATCGCACGCGAACGGGGCCTGACTATTGATGATGCGGGTTTTGAACGTGAGATGGAAGTGCAGCGTGAGCGTGCCCGTTCGGCGAGTCAATTTGGGGGCGATTATTCCACGTCTGTTGAGATTGATGCAGCCTCAGAATTTACCGGCTATGAGTCTGTTGAGGGACAGGTCAAAGTAGTTGCACTGATTAGTGGTGAATCCCGGGTTGACAGTTTGAGTGCAGGTGAACAGGGGATGGTGATTCTCGATAAGACACCATTCTATGCCGAGTCGGGTGGGCAGGCGGGTGATCATGGTGTTTTGTCTGCAATGGGTGTTGAATTCCCGGTTTCTGATACACGTAAGCTGAGTGGTGTGAATGGCCACATCGGCAAAGTGAATGCTGGTGAAATCAAAATTGGTATGACGTTGACTGCGAATGTTGATCAAACGCGTCGTCAGGCAATTATTTTGAATCACTCTGCGACCCATCTATTGCACGCGGCACTGGGCCGAGTACTGGGTGAGCATGTGACGCAGAAGGGTTCGTTAGTCGAAGCGGGTCGTCTGCGTTTCGATTTTTCGCATTATGAGCCGCTGACTAAAAATCAGATAAGTGAGATTGAACGCATGGTGAATGCTGAGGTACGCGCCAACAATGAGATTCAGACACGACTCATGAATTACAACGATGCCGTTGAAGCAGGTGCGATGGCGCTGTTTGGTGAAAAGTATACCGAAGAGGTTCGCGTGTTGAGCATTGGTGAGTTTTCAACCGAGCTGTGTGGTGGCATTCATGCCGCGCGTGCAGGTGATATTGGTTTGTTTAAGATTATATTAGAGACAGGTACTGCTGCTGGTGTACGTCGTATTGAAGCGGTGACGGGTGAGCATGCGGTGGCTTGGCTGGAGCAGCTCGCGTCTAACTTTGCCTCTATCTCTGAGTTGGTTAAAGGTGGTCGAGATGATACGCTGGACAAGGTTCAGCAGTTGACAGATAAAACCCGTCAGCTAGAAAAGGAGCTGGAGCAGCTTAAAAGCAAGCTCGCGAGTAGTCAGGGTTCTGAGCTGGCAGAGCAGGCGATTGAGATTAATGGTATCAAACTGTTGGCGGCGAAGCTTGAGGGGGCTGATGCCAAGACGTTGCGTAACACAGTTGATCAATTAAAAAATAAACTTGGTTCGGCGGTGATTGTGCTGGGTGCCGTCGTGGGTGAAAAGGTATCACTGACCGCAGGTGTAACCCCTGACTTGATCAAGCAGGTGACGGCGGGCGATCTGGTAAAACATGTTGCACAACAGGTGGGTGGTAAAGGTGGTGGTCGTCCTGATATGGCACAGGCCGGTGGAACAGAACCGGCTGGACTGGATGCCGCGTTGGCGTCAGTGAAGGGATGGATTGAGAAGCGTAGCGCATAGCGCGGCCTGGTAACGGAAACAAGATGAGTTTAATTGTACAAAAATATGGTGGTACCTCGGTCGGTACTGTTGAGCGTATCGAAAACGTTGCTGATAAAGTGATGGGTTGGCGTGAAAATGGTCACGATATCGTGGTCGTTTTGTCGGCAATGAGTGGCGAAACTAATCGCCTGGTTGAGATGGCTAAAACAATTCAGGAGCAGCCAGTTCCGCGTGAACTGGATGTATTGTTGTCGACCGGTGAACAGGTAACGATTGCGCTGCTGAGTATGGCGTTGGAGAAACGCGGTTGTGCTGCGCGCTCATACACTGGGCATCAGGTGCATATTCGGACTGATAGCGTATACAACAAGGCGCGTATTGTTGATATCGATGATAAGCATATTCGTAAAGACCTGGAACAAGGGCGCGTGGTGGTGGTGGCTGGTTTCCAGGGGATGGATGAAGTGGGTAATATTACAACGTTAGGGCGTGGCGGATCAGATACCTCTGCAGTGGCACTGGCGGCTGCGCTGAAGGCGGATGAATGTCAGATCTATACGGATGTTGATGGTGTTTATACCACGGATCCTCGAGTTGTCCCTGAGGCACGACGTCTTGATCATATTACTTATGAAGAGATGTTGGAAATGGCGAGCTTGGGGGCTAAGGTATTGCAGATTCGTTCGGTAGAATTTGCCAGTAAGTATGGTGTGCCACTGCGAGTGCTCTCTTCATTTGAAGATACAGTAACGGGAACATTGATTTCAGCTGAGGAAACGGAGATGGAACAGGC
Source organism: Chromatiaceae bacterium (assembly GCA_003232725.1). Lineage (GTDB taxonomy): Bacteria > Pseudomonadota > Gammaproteobacteria > SZUA-140 > SZUA-140 > SZUA-76. The sequence continues at coordinate 4,705 of QIJH01000116.1, forward strand.
GTTAATTTCAGGTATCGCGTTTAATCGTGATGAAGCAAAGGTGACGATTCTAGGTGTACCTGATCAGCCGGGCATTGCACATAAGATTCTAGGCCCGATTGCAGATAGCAATATTGAGCTTGATATGATTATTCAGAATGTTGCTGAAGACGCCACCACTGACTTCACCTTTACTGTGCATCGTAATGATTTTGATAAAAGCCTTGCGATCATGAAAGAGACCGCCAATAAATTGGGTGCGCGAGAGGTGATGGGAGATTCGAAGATTGTTAAGGTGTCACTTGTTGGTGTAGGAATGCGCTCACACGCAGGTATTGCAAGCACTATGTTTGAGACGTTGGCAAAAGAAGGTGTCAATATTCGTATGATTTCGACATCAGAGATAAAGATTTCAGTAGTAGTGGACGAAAAGTATCTGGAATTGTGTGTAAGGGCTTTGCATGAGGCCTTTGGGTTGGATCAGCTGGCGTAAATGATGGTTTACCTCCTTTTTTGATGGTGTTTAATTTGTTAAGCGTTATAACAAACCAGGGATAAGGAAAAATTCTATAGTTAATGATAGGGTGGTCGATAAGAAATTTATAGAAAGTTGGTTGTTTTTATTAAGAGAAAGTTTAAAAGATATTTTGGTAAGGAGACAACAATGCTGATTTTGACAAGGCGTGTGGGTGAAACCTTAATGATCGGTGATGAAGTGACTGTGACTGTCTTGGGAGTGCGAGGCAATCAGGTTCGAATCGGCGTTAATGCACCTAAAGAGGTAACTGTTCATCGCGAAGAGATCTATGAGCGTATTCAAAAAGAGAAGACGGATGAGGATTCTACCTAATCCGGTTTTCTGTGTTTGTTTGTAGTGTCGGTCACCATCATTTTTCCTGGCGGCGTAGATGACAGAGATGTAATCCGTTAAAGATAGAAAAAAATGAGCTAAATGTTATATTTGGCTCATTTTTTTTGGCATGAAAGGCGAAAACTTGGTACTCTATGCGCACCTTGAAACAAGGGTTCAAAAGGCTGTTGCTTCAGATGTGAAAGTTCTGTTTATCTGGGTAAACTCAACGGAGAGATGGCCGAGCGGCTGAAGGCGCTCCCCTGCTAAGGGAGTATGGGATTTATAGTTCCATCGAGGGTTCGAATCCCTCTCTCTCTAAATTAACCACTATTGGGTGGTTTTTTTATGCCTGTCAATTTTGAATAATGGTTTTCGTATAAGAGTAGGAGTGGAGGTGGAGGGCTGTTTGGCTATTGGCAGGTATCGATCCTGAATATAATCACATCAATTAAATATGCGGTGTTAAAATGACAAACCCTCTAGAACTAGATTAACTGAGACCTTTACACGAGGCGTGATTTTATTCTCTGGCGAGGTAAAAGCGGATGGAATGAGGGTGCTGTTTATGATGATAAATGATCGATTAAGACCGCTTTTAACGCCACCAGCGGGCAAAAGAATAATTGTGCAAAGATCTCTAACTGACAGTGCCCGTTATTAAAAACTATAAACCAAAGTAACAGCCGTCTCAGTATCAGTCTTCTCAACCCCAACTGGCACTTCAGAGGTCTGCTTGATGGTATAGGTCGCCTTCATCGCAAGGTCACCATTAATCTGGGTTTTAAGCGCGGTGACTGATTTGGTGATGGTGGCATCCTCGCCGATTTCACTGAACAGATCCTGAGTGAAGACGGATGTTTCACTGACATTCCATTTCAGGTTGCCCGAGAGATAAAAGATCCCTTCTGAGTCGCTACTACCAACCTCTGGTTTGCTTTGGCGCACACCGGGGCCGCCTTCGACGTCAAATTTAAGCGTCTCTTCACGGATGATGTGACGTCCGTAACCGAGGGTTTCAGTGGCGCGATACTCAAAACCGCTGAAACGGTCATCCTCAAAGCTAAAACGGCCAAAGGCGTAGCTGACATCGTTGATTTTGTAATCTGATTTGGCGGTGAGCAGATAGCGCTCGGCGGTGTTGCTCTCTTTGTTGCTGGAGTGCAGGGTTGCGAGCGTAAACAGGTGGTGCCACTGTTCGCGCTCATTTTTCAGCTTGCCCTTGAAATTGGCGGTGGTGGTCTCGGTATTGCCGCTGGTGGTGACCAGCCCTAGCTCTGCTTCGCCGCCCCATTCGCTCTCACCGGTGGCTGCAAAGGCCGTTGGACTAAGGGTGAGGGTGCTAAAAAGGATGATATTTTTGCTAAATGACATGTTACTACTCCAGTTTTCTGATAATTGTCGATGAGGTGATTTTATGACTGAATAATGTACGTGAAGCGGTATCTGAATTCAACTGAGTGTTTTTAAAGATTAATTAGACGCTGTACCTTGCTGCGCGGCTGCGTATAATAAGGCCAATTTTTAATTTGAGTAGAAAACGGGTTTGCATTGTAGATGAGTGATATTTCATGAGTGATATTTCAGGGCGCGAAGATGATGGCATCGAACGGATGCCGCTTAAAACCTTCACCGAGACGGCTTATCTCAACTATTCGATGTATGTGATTCTGGATCGCGCACTGCCGAATATTGGTGATGGGATGAAACCGGTACAGCGACGCATTGTCTATGCGATGTCTGAGCTGGGGCTTTCGGCGACGGCCAAATTTAAAAAATCAGCACGTACCGTCGGTGATGTGCTGGGTAAATTCCATCCGCATGGCGATTCTGCCTGTTATGAGGCGATGGTATTGATGGCGCAGCCATTTTCAACCCGTTATCCGTTTATTGACGGTCAGGGTAACTGGGGTTCGACTGATGATCCCAAATCTTTTGCGGCGATGCGTTACACCGAATCGCGCATGACCCGTTATTCTGAGCTGATGCTCTCTGAGGTCGGGCAGGGCACCGTTGAGTGGGCCCCTAACTTTGATGGCACCATTGATGAGCCAACTGTTTTACCTGCACGTGTGCCCAATGTATTGTTGAACGGTACCACGGGTATTGCAGTCGGTATGGCGACCGATATCCCACCGCATAATATGCGTGAAGTGGTGAGTGCCTGTATTCATCTGTTGGATGAGCCAAAGGCTGACCTGGCCGCGCTGTGTGAACATATTAAAGGGCCGGATTTTCCCACTGATGCGGAAATCATCACGCCCAAGGCCGACATTCTAAAAATGTATCAGAGCGGCCATGGCAGTGTGCGGATGCGTGCGCTCTATGAGCGTGAAGATGGCGATATCATCATTACCGCACTACCACATCATGTCTCGGGTGCCAAGGTGCTGGAGCAGATTGCGAGCCAGATGACGGCCAAGAAACTGCCGATGGTGGAGGATCTGCGGGATGAGTCGGATCATGAGCACCCAACTCGTTTAGTGATTACACCACGTTCAAATCGTATTGAAATTGAGCCGTTGATGTTGCACCTGTTTGCGACCACAGACCTGGAGCGTACCTACCGTGCTAACTTCAATATTATTGGTATCGATGGTAAGCCGCAGGTTAAAGGTCTGCGTTCGTTGCTAGTGGAGTGGCTGGTCTTTAGAAGTGAAACGGTGCGCAAGCGTCTGCAATACCGTCTTGATAAAGTGAATCGTCGCCTGCATTTGTTGGATGGCTTGTTGATTGCATTTCTTAATATGGATGAAGTGATTCACATCATCCGTAGCGAAGAGAAACCAAAACAGGCATTGATGCAGCGCTTTGAACTCTCTGAGGAGCAAGCTGATTACGTCCTTGATACCAAACTGCGTCAGTTAGCACGTCTGGAAGAGATGAAAATTCGCGCCGAGCAGGAAGAGCTGGTGAAAGAGCGAGATACATTAGAAAAAACTCTGGGTTCAAAGGCACGCCTGAAAACGCTGATTAGAAAAGAGCTGATTGCCGATGCCGAGGCGTATGGCGATGATCGCCGTTCACCGATTGTTGCACGTGATGTCGCAGCGGCGATGGATGAAACGGCGCTAACACCAGCAGAGCCTGTGACAGTCATTCTCTCTGAAAAAGGGTGGGTACGTTCTGCCAAAGGGCATGAGATGGACCCAACCTCGATTACCTATAAATCGGGTGATAGCTTCGTCTCGGCCGCGCGTGGCCGCAGTAACCAGCCATCTATTTTTATCGATAGCACCGGGCGTTGTTACTCAGTGCTGGCGCACACCTTGCCATCGGCACGTGGTCACGGTGAACCACTGAGCGGCCGCCTTAACTCGCCCGATGGCGCTAATTTTAAAGGGGTAATGATGGGCGGTGCGGATGACCAATATCTGATCGCCTCCGATGCGGGTTATGGCTTTGTCTCCAAACTCAGCACCATGATGACCAAAAATAAAGCAGGTAAGGCGTTGTTGTCACTACCGAAGGGGGCGGAGGTGCTAGCACCCGCACCAATACGCAATGCCGCAACGGATCTTGTGGTCACCATCACCACCGAAGGGCGTATGCTGGTGAATCCTATCAGCGACCTGCCAGCGCTGAGCAAAGGCAAAGGCAATAAAGTGATCGGCATTCCCGCCAAGCGTGTTGCCGACCGTGAAGAGTATGTGGTCGCGATGGTGATCGTACCTGCAAAGGCAACCCTGGTTGTCTACTCAGGCCAGCGTCATCTAAACCTGAAAGCCAAGGACCTCATTGCCTATGAAGGTGAACGTGGGCGTCGTGGCAACAAACTGCCACGTGGTTTTCAACGTGTTGAGCGGGTTGAGGTGCAGGAGAAACAATAACGCGCTTTAGTGTTGTGACCAGTGAAAGGGCTGCCCGTTGGGTGGTTCTTTTGCGCCATAGCGTTGGCCGTCATTATCAATGCTTGATTTTCGGTAACTACTCAGCGCTATTATCTAAAGAAAAGTCTTGACAGGTTTTTTTGTGTTTTTTTGGCAAGCCAACAGTTACCCGACTCTGTTGTCAAATCACCTTGTCCCGGCCCCACACACTGCGTATCCGGCAACAAGCTAATAGACGAATAGCCGGCCAACGTAAGAAAATTATCGCTCCGCATTAGCCTGTACAG
>QIJH01000214.1 GCA_003232725.1 Chromatiaceae bacterium
GGGTGCAAGGCGAAAAATGTGAGTTTACACGTGTAAATGATCATTTTTTAACGCTGAACGGGTGGAGTTCATGGGTTAGCTGAGTAGTTACCTGATTGTTTATTCAATCATATGAATACTCGCCCAAATCTCAAATCACTACAACCATTAAGTAATATGGTCTATTCTCAAAAAATATTGATGCGCAGATCTTACGGATAGGAACCACCTCTAAAGGCCTGGTAGCCCTCCACTGCATTAGCTCGTCACCCCAAGCTGATGCCGACGCCCAGAAAAACAATCGATTTATCGCTACAACACCCACTGAACAGGCTTTTCACCATGCCCGGCTAAATACTCATTCGCCAAAGAAAAACAGCCCGAACCAAAAAACGCACTAAAGTCTTTACCGGTTTTATTCGCCCCTAATGGACTTGGATGAGAAGTCTTGATCACACAGTGTTTATCGCTATCCACCACCAAACAGACATCATGTGCAAAGCGGCCCCACGCCAGAAACACCACCCCTTCTTTATGTTGGTTAACAGACTGAATGCAGCTGTTGGTAAATCTTAACCACCCCTGCTTGCTATGGCTGTTGGCATCACCAGCTCGCACCGTGAGTGAGGCATTAAGCAACAACACACCCTGTTTCGCCCACGCCTCTAAATTACCGGACGTTGGAATATCCACTCCCAGATCACGCTTAAGTTCTTTGTAGATGTTACGCAACGACGGCGGAATCTTGATCCCATCCGGCACACTAAAACTTAGTCCATGTGCCTGCCCATCACCGTGGTAAGGGTCTTGCCCGACAATCACCACTTTGATTTCATCAAAAGGAGTCTGTAAAAAAGCGTTAAACCAGAGATCATTCGGTGGATAGATCACCTGCCTGTTCTGTTTTTCAGTTTTCAGGAATTCACGTAGTTTAATCATGTAATCCTGCGCGAACTCCTGTTCAAAATGAGCCTTCCAGGCTGGATCTAGTTGGTTGGTGATTTTTTCTGGCATGATGTTATTTTTTTATTTTCTATTTTTAGTATGGAAGGACTATAGCGGAACATAAGCTATCGTTTGTTTATCTTTTTCAGTTTATGGTAATCCCTAATTTGGCATATCAGAGTTTAACAACTTGTCCAGTTTGAGGGTACCACTTCACTACCAGTACCACCTTATAACGTCCACGGAACAGGAGGCCATCGGTACGTTTCATACGAAACGTGTGTGTACTTCATTAATATGACGCATTGCACGCGCCAGATTAGCATCAGGCGTCTGGATCAATAAATGGTAGTGGTTAGTCATTGAACAATAGCCATGCACAACCAGGTTGAAACGCGCTTGTGCTTCGAGCAGAGTATTGAGAAAAGCCATAAAGCAAGCATCATCGTGGAATAGTGGTTGACGCCCGCCCTTCCGACCACGATTCATCACGTGATAATAAGCATTTTCATATTCGATTCTGATAGGACGAGGCATTCGCGTAGCCTGGAAAACCCTATATTATAAAACAAGCGGCTTGACCCCCTATCATAGTATCATAGTGAGTAGTTACTATTTTTTCAGACTAGCGAATAACCTTTCATCCCACTGGATACTCTCGGGTTCACTTGTCATGATTTTAGTAAATCCCGGATGCAGTGGGTTAATCACCAGATTTCGGTCATGCAATGCAATGACCGACGGAACGCGGAGCGCAACGGCGCGCTGCTGCTTGATCCATGTATCACCAAAGGCACGACTAACCCCTTGGTTACGGTGATTCCACCCTGCCAAGTCGCTAGACGTCACAGTGTCTACAGTGAGCTTGGCGGGGATTTCAATCCTGATCAGTTTATGATACTTCGGTATTTTACCAATATTGGTTTGTGCCAGAATCTCCAGCATGGCACAAGATTGAGACAGTGCTGCGTAAATCACTGGCTGCCCTGGCGAGTTCCACCGGCCACCCGCCAGCATCGCCCCGCGGCCATCGAAAATCGGAAAACGACTATCCGCGATGCGATAAGCGATGAGCGGGACAGAGGAAGCGGTAAACGAGGACTTAAGCGGGGAGACCATATTTAATGTTGGTCAAGATTTGCTCAATCTGACGTGCGCCTAGCTCCGTAAATGCAATATCAATGGGACGCTGCTGATTCAGCATGGCATGAGGGGCAAACAAGAATTGCCGGGTATCGTCGTCGTCGTCCCAGACATCCAGCGCCGTAGCGTAGACCCGTGCCAGGCGCTCTACCCGTTCGCTTTCCTGTGGGCTTAAACGAATCTTCCGTCGTTTAAAGGTTGCAAGAGGGACAATCTGGTTACTCAGACGCTTAGCGATTTCACGATCCAACGTGAGATGTTTGACTGTCGTTTGTAACGTTTTTTTGGGTAAGCCAAGTGCCACCGTATCCGCCAGGTCAAATAATGAATGAATTTGAGACTTCACACCCATCACCGCTGCAATCTTTTCCGCCTGAATCATTACAGACTCCTTTTTACTCGTTAACCAGTACGCTTACTGTGTCGGCTCAATTGAGCTTAATATTAACACTAATTGATACCTTTTTATACTGATTGTCATCTTATTCCATAACTATTCAACATAGTAGAAAATAAGCATGTGGCCATACAAATGGCCCTTAAAGCTTGCCAGTTCAAGGCAAAAAATGTGAGTTTACAAGTGTAAATGATCATTTTTTAACACTGAAATGGCGGATTTCAGGGGTGAGCTGAATAGTTACCTTATTCCTTATTAACGGGTTCTTCCAACGTACGTGCCAATTTCTCAATCGGCTCTAGTACTTCAGGTTCCTTATGATTACTAATACCCATTTCAGTGAACTTACGGGCACCACTCAGCACCTGTCGCTCAAATGAACCAACGGCTTTATTGTAGTGTTCCAGGCTACTGTTGAGCCCTTTGCCCACTTTGCTCATATGAGCGGTAAAGGTGCAAAGCCGTTTGTAGAGATCTTCACCGAGGTCACGAATTTTTTCGGCATTATCAGTGATCGCCTGCTGGTTCCAGCCAAAAGCGACAGCACGCAGTAGTGCCACGAGACTGGTGGGCGTGGCGAGAATCACCTTCTGTTGCAGCGCGTCTTCTAACAGCGCGCTATCTTTTTCGAGTGCGGCGCTCAGAAAGTGGTCACCTGGAATAAACAGCACCACGAAATCCGGGCTCTGTTTGAACTGCCCCCAGTAGGCCTTACTCGCAAGTTCCCGGATACGCTCGCGTACTTTTTTAGCGTGATGCAGCAGATGCTGATCACGCAGTTCATCACTATCGGCCTCTATCGCATTGAGATAGGCATCCAGCGGTGTCTTCACATCAATCACAATCTCACGCCTTCCGGGCATCCGCACAATCATATCGGGGCGAATGCTGCCATCGTCTGTTTCAGTATGCTCCTGCTCGAAAAAATCGCAATATTCAACCATACCCGCCAGTTCAACCAGCCGCTTAAGAGTCATCTCGCCCCATTGCCCGCGGACTTCTGGACGACGCAGCGATTTCACCAGATTACGGGTTTCACCATGCAGCATCTGTTGGGTCTGCGCCATGCTTTCCAGATGTTTAGTGATTGCGCCGTAAGACTCTTTACGCTCATGTTCGATCTCACGAATCTGCTGCTCACTCTTCGCCAGCAGCTCTTTAATCGGCTTGACCAGATGTTCAATCGACTGCTCTTTTTTGGCCAGATCACCTTGTGCCTGCACATTAAACTGCTTAAGGTTTTCCTGAGCAAGTTTGAGAAATTGCTCGTTATTGCTTTTCAACGCTTCGCTTGAGAGCGCACTAAAGGTATCACTGAGTTGTGCCTTGGTTTTTTCAAGGGCCTCTATTTTTTCATTCGCATTGCTTTGTTGTATTTCCAGGGTGGTCGTCAGCGTACTGTTCTCGCGTTGCAGTTCAGCGATCTGTTTTTGTGCGCGCAGATGTGCCAATAGTGCGCCAATCAGCAGTGAAACAGCGGCGGTGATAGCGATGATAATATAGCTGGTGGTGCTCATTTCTTTATTGCGAATCCTGATTAAAACGTTTTTGCCATTCAATGATTTCACTGGCATGTTCAACCGAGCCATCGGCACCCCACGTTGAGGGGTCATCACCATCATTAATATAACCAAAGAGCGCTGCAATGGTTTTCATCCCCGCACGTTGACCCGCCTCGATATCACGCCGGGCATCACCAACATAGATACACTCTGAGGCACTGACCCCCATCACTTCGCATGCATAAAACATCGGCTGTGGATGAGGTTTTTTATGTTCAACCGTATCACCACTCACAATACAGGCAGCGCGCTGTGCTAACCCTAGCTCTTCCATTAAAGGGTTAGTCAGCCATGACGGCTTGTTGGTAACCACTCCCCACAGTTCGCCCCGTGCTTCTATTGTCGCTAACAGTTCCGCCATACCGGGGAAGAGGATTGTCTTATGCGTCAGATGGTTTTGATATATATCGAGAAAATCAGTGGTCAGCTGTTTAAATTTTTTCGCCGGCAGATGCTCGCCAAAGCCTAGCTCGATCAGCGCATTGGCACCATGGGTGACAGTTGAACGCACCTGTTCAAATGGCAGCGGTTGATGGCCCTCGCTTTGTAACAACTTATTGAGGGTAAAGACGAGGTCTTGCGCCGTATCAGCGAGGGTACCATCAAGGTCGAACAGAATGTGTTTAAACATCATCCGTTGCTCATTCACACGTCACTCAAAGCGCAGTTTGCTGCATGTGCATCATGTAATTAACATCGATATCGTTACCAACAGAATAATGTTTGTTGAGTGGATTGTAGCTAAGGCCACTGATGTCATGTGTCGACAACCCCGCTTCACGGGCCCATGCGCTAAGTTCTGACGGACGAATAAATTTAGCAAAGTCATGCGTTCCTTTCGGCAGCATCTTTAACAGGTATTCAGCACCAATAATCGCAAAAAGATAGGCCTTAGGGTTACGGTTAACGGTTGAAAAAAACAGATGTCCACCCGGCTTAACCAACTTGGCACAGGCACGAATGACTGACGCGGGGTCCGGCACATGTTCAAGCAACTCCATGCAGGTAACCACGTCAAAACAATGTGGATGCAGTTCAGCAAAGGCCTCAGCAGTAGAACGCTGGTAATCAACGTCAAAATTTGATTCATAGAGGTGCAGCTTCGCTACTTCGATCGACGGCTGCGACATATCGATGCCACTCACTATCGCGCCACGTTGCACCATACTTTCACTGAGGATGCCACCGCCACAGCCAACATCGATCACTTTTTTACCCGTAATTCCGCCAGATTTTTCATCAATATAATTAAGACGCAGCGGATTAATTGCATGCAGCGGTTTACATTCACCATTCACATCCCACCAACGGCTCGCCATTGCTTCAAACTTGGCAACCTCGTGACGGTCGACATTGTCACCAGGGGCATAATCAGTATTCAGGTTATTTTCTGCTTGCTGCATCTTTATTCTCTCTAAACTCAGGGTAACAGAGCATTATTACTGCTGATCGCTCTCAGCGATTTTTTGACGCCACTCACGCGTCTTATCGAGGATATGGTTTTCATCCAGCGTGGTCAACGCGCGCTCCTTTAACAAGTGGCGACCATTGACCCAGACATGGCTTACTTTATCACGAGCGTAGACGATCTGCGAAATGGGGTGGTAAAGCGGCTGCGACTCCAGCTCGCTAAGATCAATGGCCACCACATCAGCGGCCTTCCCCACGGTGAGTGAGCCAATCTCTTTGCCCAGTCCAAGGGCACGCGCACCGTTAAGGGTCGCCATTTGCAACGCGGTCGCAGCAGGAATAGCACTGGCATCCTGCCCCACTGCCTTGGCAAGTAGCGCCGCCGTACGCATCTCGCTAAACATGTCGAGATCGTTATTACTGGCAGCGCCATCAGTACCAAGCGCCACATTAACCCCTGCCTGGTGTAGCTTATGAACCGGGCAAAAACCACTGGCGAGCTTGAGGTTTGATTCCGGGCAATGCACCACATGAGCACCGGCGGTGGCGATTGATTCAATCTCACCATCCGTTAGCTGTGTCATATGCACGGCGATCAAGTGAGGCGTTAACAGCCCAAGCGCTTCAA
>QIJH01000228.1 GCA_003232725.1 Chromatiaceae bacterium
GCATCGTTGTTTTAACAGGCTATGCCAGCATCGCCACCGCCGTTGAGGCGATTAAACTGGGTGCGACACATTACCTTTCAAAACCCGCCGATGCCGATGATGTGGTCGCAGCATTTTATAAAGAAGAGGGTGACAGCCATACACCCGTCATCAGAAAACCGATGTCGGTCAACCGCGTTGAATGGGAGCATATTCAAAAGGTACTCAGCGACTGCAACGGCAATATATCCGCCGCCGCACGCCAGCTCAACATGCATCGCCGTACGCTGCAACGCAAGCTGCAAAAACGACCGATGAAAAGTTAATCGGACATCTCGCTTGGCCGCACATACTGACGTTTATTTTCCTCACAAAACATCACCAACATCACCAACATCACCAACATCACCAACATCGCCACATCTTCAAAATTAATCCACCTCAAAATGGTGCCCGATCACAAACACTACTTTTCCCTGAAAAAAACCATTAAATGACAACTGAAGTCGGATTGAAAAATGACGCTATAGATTGTAGAGATGGGGCAATTACCGACATCAGGGTTTCGTAGCAAGCCTCCAAAACACGCCATACATTGCCATTGAGGTCTAAAATAGATGTGGAAAAAGATAAAAGAATCGCTCTTTGGTCCAGAGGAAATCCCCTCTACCACCGAACCAGCCAATGATGGTCCACACTACCGCAGCGACCGTTTCTTCTACCAATCATCACTCGTCAATCAAAATGGTAAAGGAAAAAAAGATGGCTGGTATTTTTTGCTCAGAGGCGGCGAATCCCACGGACCATATACAGATAGAGCCGCAGCACAAAAAGCCCTTGACGAAGTGCTCGAAGGATTCAAAGAATCTGGCTACACAGGCAGAGAATAGGTAAAATGGTGCCGGAGAGGTGAATCGAACACCCGACCTACTGATTACGAATCAGTTGCTCTACCAACTGAGCTACCCCGGCAATGTCTAAAAAACCAGCACTCAAGACAAGCCGGGAAGTATAAAAGAAGGCGTCCGGCTAAACAACTGCTTTCTTCACCAGAAAAGATATTATCACTTACCTTTCAATAGCATAGCGTGAGACCTCAAAGTCAGATTCGCGCTCAAGCACAATATCACCCAACACTTTCGCCGATGCATAACCCAACCCGACACCATTGCGAAAGTGGCCGGTATTCACATAGAGGCCAGCAATATCAGGATGCTCGCCTATATAAGGCACCCCTTTCGCACTACCCGGGCGCAAACCAGCCCAGTGCTGCACCACCTCAACATCCGTCAACGCAGGCAGCAGTGTCTGCGCAACTTGACGCAAGGCCTCAGCGGCAGTCGTTGTAGTCGATTTATCAAACCCCACATACTCAACGGTACTGCCGACCAGCACGTGACCATCTCGACGCGGGATCACATAATGACCATATGACATCACAATTGTCTTAAGTAAGCCCGGCTCACCCTTATATAGCAGCATCTGACCACGCACCGGTTCAATCTCGATTGCGCCACCAATATCAGCCAATAGCATTTGACTCCACGCACCGCTCGCCACCACTACCTTGCTCGCCTGATACACACCTCGCGTGGTCTCAACTGCTGTGACTCGCCCCGCTTGCTGTTGAAAGCCCAGCACTTCCGTCTGCTCCTCAAACACCACACCTTGCTGCTCCAGCACCTTACGTAGTGCGCTTAATAAGCGTGGATTACGGATCTGAGCCACATCAGGCATCCACAGCGCCGCTCCACTATAGGCAGGCAATGCAGCATCACAGCGTGCTATTTCACCATCAACCAACCGTTCCAGCGTCACCGCACGATGCTCTGCCCAGGCCAGCGCGGCCGCCTGATCGGCAACAGCCAGCATCAACAAGCCACTTGGTTGCCATTCAGGGTCAATACCCGACTGCTCAAAAAGAAATTCAGCTAATCCCTGATAACGCGCCTGTCCCCAGCGTGCCAGATCACTGACGGCATCCGGGTAGCGCCAAGGGTATAGCGGCGAGAGAATGCCGCCGCCTGCCCATGATGACTCCTGCCCCGTCCGCCCTCGCTCTAACAACGTCACCCGCATACCAGCCTGCACCAGCTCATACGCACTAAGCATACCGATCAACCCACCACCGATGATTAAACAGTCAGTTGCTGCTCTACCCACCATCACATCCCCATCTGTATTACCACACAACGCCAAAAACCGACTAATAAAAGAAATTCACCAAGACGCCGATGAATACATCAACAACGAACCTAAACCCCGGAACTTTACCCCAAACGACCGTTTATCGGACAAATATAACAGCTCGTCGCCTTTCGCGTGACCAGAAAAACCGTGAATGCTAAAACATATCTCATGAACAAAACACAAACAGGCTTTACGTTAATCGAACTGATCGTCACACTGGCTGTCGGCGCCATTCTTTTATCTCTAGCGGTACCGAGCTTTCTTCAGATAACACAGAATAATCGCATCGCCACTCAAACCAACGACTTTGTCACTTCACTGAACATGGCGCGCAGTGAAGCAGTCACACGTGGCAACCGGGTTACCGTCTGTAAGAGCACAGACAATGCCACCTGCATTGCTGGCGGTGACTGGCAGCAAGGGTGGATTATCTTTACCGATACCAACAATGATGCCGTCGTCAATAACACGGATGTCATCCTACGCACATACGGCCCATTGGCTGCAGGCTATACTCTCAGCGGCGTCGATGGAAATGTCGCAAACTTTATCTCCTATACCAGCAACGGTTTTTCAGAACTGGTCGGCGGAGGGGTGCAAACCGGCACCCTGGTACTGTGCGATAGCCGAGGCCTGGGGGCAACAGCCCGTGCCATCGTGCTCAGCGCATCAGGACAACTCAGAACAGCACCCGCCAATGACCCTACGGTCGTAGGCACCGCTACCAGCTGCTAAACAAACCGGGATAGCGACAGGATAGAAAAATGAGGCCACACAGAAAACAGCAATCGAACGCGAACGCCGGCTTCACGCTGGTTGAGGTATTAATTACACTCGTCATCTTCTCAATTGGCCTGCTCGGCCTCGCTGCCCTGCAAGCCAATAGTATGGTCAATAGTCACAACGCCTACCTCAGAAGCCAGGCGACACTAATGGCCAATGACATGGCAGACCGTATGCGCGCCAATATAGTGGGCGTCGCTGCCAATAGATACAACAATCTTAATGGCATTCCAGTCAACCCAGGCTGCATTGCAGTAGATTGTACCCCTGCTCAAATAGCAGTTTTTGACGCCTTTGAATGGAACACTACGCTCAATGCAGAACTGCCTGCCGGTGCGGGAACCGTCACCGGTAACAGCGTTGACTTCATTATCACCGTACGTTGGGATGAACGGCGCAATGGTGCCATCGGCACTGGTTGCGACCCTGCTGATGCTGACGATCTTCAATGTATTGCAGTGAGTCTGACACTCTTATGAATTCCCCAACATTCAAAAAACAACATGGTCTGACGTTGGTTGAGATGATGGTTGCCATTACCATCAGCCTCATCATGCTTGCTGGCGTAGTACAGATCTTCGTCGGCAACAAACAGACCTATCGCGTCACTGAAGAACTTTCACGGGTGCAGGAGAATGGGCGCTTTTTGATGGATTTTCTGACTCGGGAAATCCGCATGGCTGATTTCTGGGGCTGTGCCAATGCCGCCACCGATGTAACCAATAACCTCAACCCACCTAACCCACCGGCCACACCAGCAGCGTACCCTGTCGATCCATGGGTTAACAATACGATTGCTGGCACCAATAATGTCGGACTCAACAACTCGGACACCCTCACCTTACAAGGCGCTTTCGGCGAAGGGATCACCATCCAGACACATACTCAAGCGACATCCTCATTCACCCTTTCAACCATCCAGCATGGGTTTAGTAATGGCGATCTTGTTATCGCTACCGACTGTCGAAAAGCCGATGTTATTGAGATAACCACTGCAAACTCCGGTGTTGATAATATCGTTATTGCAGCCGTGGGCAGCAATGACCCTGATTTTGGTAACAGTACTAGACCGGAAGAATACAATAGCAGCGGTACGCTTTATCGTGTCAAGGGTGTCACCTACTCGATTCAAACAGGTGCCAGTGGCGAACCCGCCCTCTTTCGAAATGAAAATGGTAATAATGTCGAACTGGTCGAAGGCGTGCAGAATATGCAGATCCTCTATGGCGAAGACACAGACGGCGACCTGACCGCCAACCGCTATCTTGTAGCTGGCGCAGCAGGGCAGGTGATGAATAATGTCGTTAGCATTCGCATCACCCTGACACTCATCACATTGCGAGACCTGCTCACGGCTAATGGCACCATTGGCCGCATCAACCGCACTTATAGCACAACTGCATCGATCCGCAATCGTCTCTTATAAACGCCGACTCATTTCATCAGGACAGGACAATCACACTATGAACAGATATCACACCCCACTTCATTCCACACAGACCGGCGCTGTGTTAGTGGTCAGCCTGATGATGCTGGTCATCATGACGTTGATCGGTGTCACCGCAATGCGCAGCACCATACTGGAGGAGAAAATGTCCGCTAACGCACGTGATTCAATGCTCGCATTGGAGGCATCAGAAACAGTGCTATTCGCCGGAGAGCGTCATCTCGAAAACAACATCAACTCACTCGTCGTCGCCTTTAATGGTACCCAGTTAGGTCTTTATCAAGAAGGCGCTAATCCGAATCTTCTTGGGGATGCCACGTGGGTCAATGCTATCACCTATAGCCGCACGTACCCCGGCGTCACCTCACAACCAAAATTTATTATTGAACTCATCGGTGATGTCGACGGCGCAGCAAATAGTACCCTTTACATCGCCAGCTACGATTCAGCTGATGCCCTCGGCATGCCGTACGCATTTCGAATCACTGCGCGTGGCACGGGACGATCGGACAATGCCGTCGTTCTACTTCAATCCAACTATATCCGTACCTTCTAGGGCAACCTGAAAAATGAGCATGAGCAGGAGCACGATCATGAATACAAAAAAATCGCTGATAACCTTAACACTACCCTTCTTGCTGACACTCGCAAACAACGGCTACGCTGAGCCTGGAGCGCTTGAACAGACACCACTCTATGTCGGTCCGGCAGTGGAATCTAACATCATGATCCTCAATGATGACTCCGGCAGTATGGACTGGGAAATTATGTCCAGAGATGCTGATAATGGTGGCCGCTTCACAGGCAGCCAACCAGATGGCAGCAACCCGGCTAGTAGTGGTAGTGTCAAACACCGTGATAGTAACGATGATGGCACAGCGAACTGTACCTTTGAATCCGGCTGGACCGCCGGCTGGGGCAGTGGCTATCTTTACGGTGTTGAATTTGAGTCCAATACCTATACAGATGACAGCGATGACTGCAACACTGCCGATGATGAGGCATGGCGCTTTCGCAACAACGACTTTAACCCACTCTATTTTGACCCTGACAAAACCTATGAACCGTGGAGCGGGGTCAATATCGATGGCGACACCTATATCAACGCCCCAATCACCAATGCACCGGACAACCCCTATAACCCTACCGAATGGATTAACCTGACCCAGCATAACTCAGATTGGGCTGGTAGCGGTGGTGTACGCACTACCAGCGACCGTGATGGGGACAGCAAACCAGATGGTTTTCGTTATTACATCTGGAGTGATGCTAATAGCAACGGCCTGTTCGACAATGGTGAGGAGACTGAGTTTTTAATCAAAAACCAGAACGCCTCCATACAGCAAAATTTCGCCAACTGGTTCACCTACCATCGCAGCCGTGAATTTGTGGCTAAACACGCCTTGAGTAAATCATTGCAGGATATCACTGGCGTCAAGATCGGCTACGCGACTATCAACCGCAATGATAGTGTTGAACTCGA
>QIJH01000119.1 GCA_003232725.1 Chromatiaceae bacterium
GCCTGGTCGTAGCCATGTTCAATGAGCAGCCAGCCACCATCGCTGAGTCTTGCTTTGCTGTCGGTGGCAATGCGTTGAATATCACTCAGTCCATTATTGGGTGCGACCAGTGCACTGCGTGGTTCAAATTCCAAGTCGCTCTGTTTGAGATGCGCATCATTTTCATGGATGTAGGGTGGGTTGGAAACAATCACCTGAAAGGTGAATTCACTTAATGGTGCAAGCCAATCGCCTTGTATAAAGGTGACATTATTGAGTGAATGTTTTTCACGATTGTGTTCTGCGATTGTTAATGCACCCGCTGAAAAGTCGACCGCAACGATTTTGCTGTGAGGCCGTTCACTGGCAAGTGCCAGTGCAATCGCACCACTGCCGGTGCCGAGGTCTGCTATTTTGTAATGTGCATCTGTTGGAATGTGTTCAAGTGCCAGTTCAACTAATAACTCAGTTTCGGGACGCGGGATCAATGTGTCAGACGTGACTTTTAGTGACAGCGACCAGAACTCCTGTTCGCCGGTGATGTAGGCGCTGGGCTCTCCGTTATTGCGTCGTTTCACTAGTTGATTAAAGGTGCTGAGTTCTGTTTCGCTTAATGCTCGTTCGGGCCAGGTGTGCAGATAGGTGCGGGTCTTTTCTAATGCATGCGCGAGTAACACCTCAGCCTCAAACATGGCGTTGTCATGGCGAGCGGCTAACGTGGTTGCGGCAAGATTGAGCGCGCTGCGGATTGAGGTCATTACGTGAAAGTGAACGGTGCCAGTATCACTGTTGGTTTATTCTGACAGCGCGGCGAGCTGTTCTGCCTGATACTCATTGACCAATGGATTGATCACTTGGTTCAGGTTGCCCGACATAATGTCATCGAGCTTATAGAGTGTCAGGTTGATGCGGTGGTCCGTCATTCTTCCCTGTGGAAAATTATAGGTGCGAATGCGTTCTGAGCGATCGCCACTGCCGACCAGTGATTTACGTGCCTGCGCAGTTTCCGCCGCCTGTTTTTCCTGCGCGCCAGCCAATAATTTGGCTTGCAGAAGTGACATCGCGCGCGCACGGTTTTTATGTTGCGAGCGTTCATCCTGACATTCGATGATGATGCCAGATGGGATGTGGGTGATGCGAATCGCAGAGTCGGTTTTGTTGACATGCTGGCCACCTGCACCCGAGGCACGAAAGGTGTCGACTTTAAGGTCGCTTGATTTAATGTCTGTCTCTTCAATCGCATCGGGTTCAGGCAATACCGCAACGGTGCAGGCGGAGGTGTGAATGCGCCCCTGTGATTCGGTGGCTGGTACCCGTTGTACTCGGTGCACGCCTGATTCAAATTTGAGTTTTGAGTAGACCCCTTTACCACTGATGCGCGAGATAACTTCGCGATAGCCGCCATGTTCGCCAGCGTTGCCGCTGATGATTTCGATTTCCCAGCGATTCATCTCTGCATAATAGGAATACATGCGGACCACCAGTACCTGCTCGGATTTCGAGAAAGACGTTGGCGCTATCGTGCGGGTCAACCGGTAGTAATAGCGTTTGAATATCTTTTTCTATCTCGCTCTGCTGCACTTGAGAATCTCTGATCTCCTCTTCAGCCATGGCGCGCATCTCGGCGTCATCTTCTTCTAACATCTCTTTGGCTGCTTCGATATCACCTATAATTGACTGGTACTGGCGGAAGCAATTTACGATCGGTGTGATCTGTGAATACTCCACCGACAGTTCGCGGAACTTATTTTGGTTGTTGATGGTATCTGGATCGGCTAGCAGTGCATCAAGCTCCTGCTGGCGGTCGGAGATCGATTCCAGTTTAAAAAGGATAGACTCTTTCATCGGTTTACCATTGGCCTAGTTGTCAGGAGTGTCGAGGTCGAGCAGTTCGCGTGCGGCGTCAAGCAGGTCGGCACGGCCATCGAAACCGGCCTGTTTCATCTGCGCGCTTGGTGTATGGACGATTTTATTGGTTAAGCCGCGTGCCAGCTGTGTGAGCACTTTTTCGGGGTCGTTACCTTGTGCGAGCATGCGTTTGGCTTTATCGAGCTCGGCCTCACGTATTACGTCGATCTTGCTGCGGTAGGTGCGAATGGTTGAAACCGCATCGAGCGAGCGTAGCCATCCCATAAAATGAGTCACCTGGGTGTCGATGATCTCTTCCGCCTGCAGTGCCGCTTCCTGGCGTGAGCGCAGTCCTTCGTCGATGATCTCCTGTAGGTCGTCAACGGTGTAGAGGTAGATATCATCCAGCTCGCCCACTTCTTCTTCAATGTCGCGTGGTACGGCGATATCGACCATTAAAATCGGTTGATGTTTACGAATCTTGATTGCACGCTCTACTGCCCCTTTGCCGAGGATTGGTAACTGGCTAGCGGTGGAGGAGATCACAATATCGGCCTCGGCGAGGTGTGCGGGAATATCGCCTAGCGTAATCGCGTAGCCTTCTACTTCTTTAACCAGTGCCTCGGCCTTGGCGAGGGTACGATTGGCGATAATGAGTCGCTTGATGCCGCTCTCTTTCAGGTGGCGCGCTGCAAGCTCAATGGTTTCGCCTGCGCCAATCAATAGTGCAGTATGTTCACTGAGGTCGCTAAAGATCTGTTTTGAGAGGCTAACAGCAGAGAATGCAACGGAGACCGGGCTGGAGCCAATCGCAGTATCGGTGCGTACCTGTTTGGCGACTGAAAATGTGTATTCAAAGAGTTTACTGAGCTGGGTGCCGATGGTGCCCGCATCTTTGGCGGTTGAATAGGCATCTTTGAGCTGGCCTAAAATCTGTGGTTCACCCAATACTAGTGAGTCGAGACCACTGGCGACGCGCAACATATGGCGTACGGCGGATTGCTCTGGGTGGGTGTACATATAAGGGTTGAGTTCATTGGCGGAAAACTCACGGTGCTGGCGTAGCCACTCGATGATAATCTCACTGTCAGCGGTATCGACGCAGCACAGCATCTCGGTACGGTTGCAGGTCGAGAGAATGGCCGCCTCACTGATATTGGCCTGCGAGGCCAGATTACGCAGGGTATCCGGGAGCTGCTCAGGGGCGAACGCCACCCGTTCGCGAATCTGAACCGGTGCTGTTTTATGATTGAGTCCGACGGCAAGGAGTGCCATGTTTACCTAGCTTTTACCACAATAAAAATAATTAACTCACTAAATTAAACGAGTGGAGGATAATACTATCCTGTTACGCTAATAAAGTTGACCGATTTTATGGAAAAATGATGCGGTTGTCCCCATTAATTATTCGTATGGTATGTAAATTGTATGATTATTGATGAAAAATTCTTCAAATGAGGCGAAAAGGAATGACTTTGTCGATTAAAACGTTCTGCCTGCTGGTATGTCCGCTTGTTTTATCCGGGGTTTTAGGTGGGTGTGCGGTGTCGCCGAGTCAGGAGGGCTTACCGGCTGAGGTGTCCGATAGCACCACTATTACCAGCGAAGCCCGCTCAGTGGGTGCGGAATATAATGTTGAACTGCCGGTGGTGCCGCTGACCCCCGATACACTTTATAAGCTTTTAGTGGCGGAGACCGCGTTACAGCGGGGGCACTATGCAGTGGGGTTTTCTCAATATTTCAGGTTGGCAGAGAGAACGCGCGATCCTCGTTTGGCAGCAAAGGCGACGCGGATTGCTATTTTTGTTCGAGATCATAAGAGTGCGCTTCTGTCCGCGAAGTTGTGGGTTGATATTGATCCAACTAATCTGGCGGCACGACAGGCCATTTCAGCTGCTTATATTCGCAGTGGCAACCCTGATGCTGCGTTGGAGCATCTAGCATACATTCTAGTGACGGAAGAAGATGGCGCTGGAGAGGGTTTTATGTTGGTTGCTTCGTTACTGAGTCGGGAGCAGGACCTGCGGGCTGTGTTGAGTGTGATGGAGCGCCTGGTTGATGCTCATCAGGAGAGTTATTCTGCGTGGCAGGCATACGCTCATCTGGCTTTGAGGGCGGGTGCGGTTGAAAAGGCAGATGCAGGCGTCAAACGTAGTCTTCATCTAGCGCCTGATAATGTCAGCGCTATTGTGTTGCAGATGCGAATTTTGCAAGCTTCTGAAGATAAAATTGCGGTAGTCGAGTATCTAGCGCGGCAAGTGGATGCCTTTCCTGGCGAGAGCGTATTGCGTTTGAGCTACGCTCGCCAATTGGTTGGCACGCGTGATTATGATGAGGCCTTTACACAATATCAGATCGTCATGAAACAGTTGCCCGGGGATGTCGATGTACTATTTGCGCTGGGCCTGTTGGCATTACAGCTGGATCAAAAAGATAGCGCTTATGATTACCTTAGTCTGGCCAAAGAGACGGGGCAGCGAAGCGATGATGCGCATTTTTACCTTGGGCAGTTAGAGGAGTTGCGTGAAAACCAGGCAGCTGCGCTGGAACATTATAGCCATGTTGTTGGCGGCAGTAATTTGATTGAGGCGCGAGTGCGTCAGGCGATGATCGATGCGCGGCAGGGCAATCTAGAGGCGGCTCGAAATTATTTGCATTCATTGCATGTCAATACGCCGGCACAGCGTCAGCGCCTGTATTTGATTGAGGGTGAGATTTTACGTAACGCGGAGCGTCATCAGGAGGCGATGGCGGTGTTGAATCATGCGTTGAGTGAGATGCCGGGTGATATTCACCTGCTCTATGCGCGCGCGATGGCGGCTGAGCGGCTTGATCAACTAGACCTCGCGGAGCATGATTTAAAGCAGATCATTGCCTTTGATGAGAATCATGCCGATGCCCTGAATGCGTTGGGTTACACCCTGGCTGATCGAACTGATCGTTATCAGGAGGCCTATGGCTATGTGAAACGGGCGTTACAGTTGCGCCCGAATGATCATGCGATTCTCGACAGTATGGGGTGGGTGTTATATCGTCTTGGTAAATATAATGAAGCGATCAAAATGTTGCGACAATCGCTTGAAATCAGGCTTGACCCTGAGGTGGCGGCGCATCTGGGTGAGGTGCTGTGGGTGAGCGGTGAGCGAGAGGATGCACGTGAAATCTGGCGTCAGGCACTGGAGGCGACACCGGGTGATAAGCGGTTGCTCAATATTATGGAGCGCTTTATTAAGTAGGGGCCATTTTCCTGGTGATTAAGGTTGGCTGCGACTGAAATGTGATGGCGCCAAACCCTATTTAGCTTAAACCTGCTTTATACTGTCATTATGTACACGCTTTCTTTGATGAAATCAGATTGGCTGAATAGTGTGAGTTTGCTTGCGTTGTTGCTGACCGTGTTCTTGACTGGCTGTGCGATCCAACCATCGACACCATTGCTTGACGATGAGGCGCGTGAGCGCCTGTGGGATTCACGCTATGCGCAGCTCAGTGAGCTGGTCGGGTGGCAGATGAAGGGGCGAGTTGCCGTGAAGAGTGTCGAGGATTCATGGAGCGCTAGCTTGAGTTGGCAGCAGCAGGCTGAGACCTTTGATATTCGTTTTTCCTCGATGCTGGGACAGCGCTTAGCTCAGCTAAAAGGCGATGCGCTGGCGTCCTCGCTCTATTTGCCGAATGACAGGGTGATTTCTGCGGCCAATGTCTCTGATTTGCTTGATGCAGAGCTTGGTTGGTCTGTGCCGATGGAGGGTCTGCGCTATTGGCTGATGGGATTGCCAGCGCCAGCGTTAGCATCTGCTGAAAAATTGAATATGGGGCTTGATGCGTTGGGACGATTACAGTGGTTAGAGCAGGGGGGTTGGCGTATCGAGTATCAGCGTTATCGTTCTGCGGGGAGATTAGAGGTGCCTAAGAAAATGGTGTTAACTCGTAATGATCTGCGGGTGCGGTTTGTGATTGATCGTTGGCAGGCCATTGCAGCGGCACAGGCCGTTGCTGGTGAAAATGACCGGCTATCGATCCATTCTCACGTACGTTAGCTATCATGAGCACTGGTAAATGCTGGCCAGCTCCGGCCAAGCTCAATCTCTTTTTGCATATTATCGGTCGCCGCGCTGATGGTTATCATCAGCTACAGTCGGTATTTCAATTTCTTGACTATGGCGATGAGCTGATGTTTACGCTGCGTGGTGATGGCGAGGTGCTACGTCGCAGTGAACTGCCTGGTGTGCCGTCGGAGCAGGATCTGGTGGTGCGCGCGGCTAAATTGTTACTGCAGCATGTGAATAGTTCTCAAGGGGTTGAGATTGCGCTTGAAAAGCGCTTGCCGATGGGTGGCGGACTGGGTGGTGGTAGTTCGAATGCCGCTACGACGCTGGTGGCGCTCAATGAGTTGTGTGAGTTAGGGCTATCGATTGATGAATTAGCGGCTCTGGGGTTACAGCTTGGCGCGGATGTGCCGGTCTTTGTACGTGGTCATGCGGCATGGGCTGAGGGTATTGGTGAGCAGCTGACGCCGCTGTTGGGTGAGCAGGCCCCGCCAGAGCCGTGGTATCTGGTGATCGAACCGGCTTGTGTGGTGGCGACAGAGATAGTTTTTAATGCGCCAGATTTGACACGTGATTGCCATCCCATCACAATATCGCACTTTCTTGCAGGGCAGGGGATCAATGTCTGTGAGGCGGTTGTAAAAAAACGCTTTCCACTAGTAGCTAACGCACTGGATTTCCTGTTAAAATACGCCCCCGCAAGGATGAGTGGTACCGGCGCATGTGTCTTTGCACCGTTTGAAGAACGAGCGGCTGCTCAGGGAGTGCTGGAATTGCTTCCACAAGGGTGGTGTGGGTTTGTAGCGAAAGGGATGAATCGCTCTCCACTCTATTATTGATATTGAAGTGGATGGTAGAAAAGGAAGTTAAGCGTTGTACGGTCGAAGCAGACCACAAATGGGGCGTCGCCAAGAGGCTAGGCACTAGGTTTTGATCCTAGCATACCCAGGTTCGAATCCTGGCGCCCCAGCCATTTTATAATGTAGCCGTTCAAGTAAGGCATGACAGGCCAGTAACAATATAGGTAAACATCTTGGGCTATTCCAAATCACGTTTCGGCTTGCTCGGTAGATCAAGCAGTTATGATGCCTCTGATAACCGCATGATGGTCTTCGGTGGCAATGCCCATCCGCAGCTAGCGCAGTCGATTGCGCGTTACCTGCAGCTTCCATTAGGTAAGGCCAATGTTAACCGTTTCAGTGATGGTGAGATTGCCGTTGAGATAATGGAGAACGTGCGCGGTAAGGATGTCTTTATTGTGCAGCCGACCTGTGCACCGACCAATGACAACCTGATGGAACTGCTGGTGATGGTGGATGCGTTGCGTCGCTCATCGGCTTACCGTATCACGACGGTGATCCCATATTTTGGCTATTCACGTCAGGATCGACGCCCGCGCGCGGCACGTGTGCCGATTAGTGCTCGGGTGGTGGCAGATATGATTACCTCTGTTGGCACAGATCGTGTGTTAACGGTTGACCTGCATGCGGATCAAATCCAGGGTTTTTTTACCGTACCGATGGATAATGTTTACGCTTCGCCGGTATTGATGAGCGATATCTGGCGTCAGAAGTATCCGAACAAGATGATTGTCTCGCCGGATGTGGGTGGGGTGGTACGTGCCCGCGCATTGGCGAAGCGCCTTGATGGTGCGGATCTGGCAATTGTTGATAAGCGTCGTCCTGGCCCGAACGAGGCGAAGGTGATGAACATCATTGGTGACGTGAGCGACCGTACCTGTATTTTGGTGGATGACATGGTCGATACCGCTGGCACTTTATGTGAAGCGGCGCGTGTTTTAAAAGAACACGGTGCGGCAAAGGTCGTGGCGTACTGTACCCACCCGATTTTATCTGGTGTGGCGGTGGATCGTATTTCAACCTCCGACCTAGATGAACTGGTGGTTACAGATACCATTCCGTTGCAAGAGAATGCGCGTGAATGTTCGCGCATTCGTCAGCTAAGTGTTGCGGATATGTTGGCAGAAACGATGCGTCGTATCAGTGCCGAAGAGTCAGTTAGTTCGATGTATATGGACTAAGCTGTTAGTGACGGCAGCCAATATTTGAATTTGTGGTCAGTGGCAATATGCTGTTGCTGATTTTTTTGTGGTAACACCAACCCAGGTCGCGGGGGCGGTGGTCAGACAGTTATAAAATGTCTGTTAATTTTGGAGAAATAAAATGGCTTCTAGTTTTGAGCTAAATGCAGAAATCCGTCAGGACAAAGGGAAGGGTGCGAGCCGCCGCCTGCGTCGTGATAACAAAGTTCCAGCAGTACTCTTTTGACTTTACAGCACAACACGCTGGTTCATAATCTTGAGAATGAAGCGTTTTATTCGCACATTCTGACGGTGAATGTCGCTGGTAAAGCTGAAAAAGCAGTATTAAAAGACCTGCAGCGTCATCCGTACAAGCCTAGCCTGATCCATGTTGATCTGCTGCGTATTAATGAAAATGAAAAATTGCGTATGCATGTGCCGATTCATTTTATTGGTGAAGATGTCTCTGTTGGTGTTAAAGCGGGTGGTGTTGTTTCTCATCTGGCTAATGATGTTGAGATCATCTGTCTGCCAAAAGACCTGCCAGAATTTATCGAAGCAGATATGACTGATGTCGCTCTTGATGCAACACTGCATCTTTCTGACCTTAAACTGCCAGCGGGCGTCGAGTTGGTTGCACTGACTCATGGTGATGCCCATGACCTTTCAGTGGCGGCGATTCACATGCCTAAAATAGTCGCTGAAGTTGAGACTGACGCACCGGTTGCTCCTGATAATGGTGAGGCGGAAGCTGAAGGCGAAGATACTAAAAATTGATTGGTAGTATGACTGTTTTTCTACTGCTGAAAAAGGACCGACAGCCGTGGCAACACATATTGATCTGATCGTGGGTCTGGGTAATCCAGGCCCTGCTTATGAAGGAACGCGCCATAACGCGGGCTTTTGGTTAGCCGACACCTATGCGCAGCGTTGCCAGAGTGTTTTTAAATCAGAGGCGCGTTTTCATGGCGATGCCTGTAAAACTTTGTTAGGCGGCCATCGTGGCTGGTTGTTGAAACCAGCAACCTATATGAACCGTTGTGGTCAATCAGTGAGTTCGCTGGCGAAATACTACAGCGAATTCTGGTGGTGCATGATGAGCTGGATCTGCCGCCGGGTGTGGCACGTTTTAAAAAAGGTGGTGGACACGGTGGGCATAACGGCTTGCGTGATATCATTAAGGCATTTGGTGGCAATAACGCGTTTATGCGTCTGCGCATTGGCATTGGCCACCCGGGACAGAGCGACCAGGTTGCCGATTTTGTGCTGGATGATCCGCCGCGACGTGAACGAGAGTTGGTTCTCGATGCGATTGATGAGGCGGTTGATGTGATACCGCTGATGCTGGATGGTGAATTCGAAAAGGCAATGAACTGTTTGCATAGTAAAAAGCCCGCTGCGTAAGCCTGCGAGCATTTAGTAATACAGAGCGCTGAGTCGTTCGAGTGCTTAATAAATCGGGCTTAAATAAATTAAGCCCCCTCTCAATAGAAACAGGATACCTCCATGGGATTTAAGTGCGGCATCGTTGGCCTTCCAAACGTTGGTAAATCAACGCTCTTTAATGCGCTGACTCAGGCAGGCATCGAGTCAGCTAACTACCCCTTTTGTACGATTGAACCTAATGTGGGTGTGGTACCGATGCCGGATCCGCGCCTGGATGCGTTGGCGGCGATTGTAAACCCGCAACAAGTACTGCCAACGACGATGGAGTTTGTCGATATCGCCGGCTTGGTGGCGGGTGCCTCTAAGGGTGAAGGGCTGGGCAATAAATTCCTCGCCAATATCCGTGAAACCAATGCCATTGGTCATGTGGTGCGCTGTTTTGAAGATGATGATATTACCCATGTGGAAGGCAGTATCGATCCGCTGCGTGATATCGAAATCATCGATACCGAATTGGCGCTGGCTGATATGGATTCTGTTGAAAAAGCATTGCACCGTGTTGGCAAGCTAGCCAAGAGCGGTGATAAAGAGGCTATCACAAAGAAGTTGCTGTTAGAGAAGGTGCATGGCCATTTAGACACCAGTGCGCCGGTGCGTTCAATGGGGTTGGATGCTGATCAGTGTGCGGTACTCTATGACCTGCATCTGCTAACCATTAAGCCGACGATGTACATTGCCAATGTGGCGGATGACGGTTTCAGTGATAACCCCTGGCTGGACCTTGTGCGTGAGCGTGCAGTGAGTGAAGGGGCTGTGGTGGTGGCGATATGTGCCTCGATTGAGGCAGAGATTGCCGAGCTTTCTGAGGAAGAAAAGGGTGAGTTCATGGCCGATCTAGGGTTAGAGGAGCCGGGGCTGGATCGTGTCATCCGCGCCGGTTACGAACTGCTCGGGCTACAGACCTATTTTACCGCCGGTGAAAAAGAGGTGCGTGCCTGGACGGTGAAAGTCGGTGCGACGGCCCCGCAAGGTGCGGGTGTGATTCATACCGATTTCGAGCGCGGTTTTATTCGTGCCGAGGTGGTGGGTTATGATGATTACATCGCGATGCCAAAGAAGCAGGCAAATGGCGTCTTGAAGGAAAAGATTACATTGTTCAGGATGGCGATGTGATCCATTTCCGCTTCAATGTTTAATTGAAGGTGGAAAACTGTTTAAAAAACCCGCTCAGATAGTTCCATTCTGGCAGAATAGTGGCGTATAATTGCGCCCTCGCAGCGATACTGCGATATCATCAAACAATGGCTATGTAGCTCAGCTGGTTAGAGCGCAGCATTCATAATGCTGAAGTCGGTGGTTCAAGTCCACCCATAGCCACCATCTATTTAGGTTTGGTTTCAATCAATATTCGGGGCCCGGAACGATGAGCATAGCGACCGTAAGCGCACAGACTACTTCTACCCAATCTGGCAATGACTCACTGGTGATCGATGGCGTTGAATACAATGCACGGCTCCTGACTGGCAGTGGTAAATACAAAGACCTTGAAGAGACCCTGTTGGCAACGCAAGCGAGTGGCGCACAGATTGTGACAGTTGCGGTGCGTCGTACCAATATTGGCCAGAATAACGATGAACCTGCTGGATGTGATCTCACCTGAAAAATACACCCTGCTACCGAATACAGCGATGTGTTATACCGCAGACGATGCAGTACGCACCTGCCGCATGGCACGTGAACTGCTTGATGGCCATAATCTGGTGAAGCTTGAAGTGCTGGGTGACGAAAAGACCCTTTATCCTGATTTGCAGCAGACTTATGTAGCCCTTGAGATCTTAGTCAAAGAAGGCTTCAAGGTGATGGTTTATACCAATGATGACCCGATTGCAGCAAAACGTCTTGAAGAGATGGGGGCGGTTGCCGTGATGCCGCTGGCAGCGCCGATTGGCTCTGGGCTGGGTGTTCGTAACCCTTATAATATCCGCACTATTGTTGAAAATGCTAATGTGCCGATTCTGGTTGATGCTGGTGTTGGCACCGCATCAGATGCCGCGATTGCGATGGAACTTGGCTGTGACGGGGTGTTAATGAACACCGCGATTGCCGCTGCTGATAACCCGATCCTGATGGCCTCTGCGATGAAAAAGGCGGTTGAAGCGGGGCGTGAGGCCTATCTTGCCGGTCGTATTCCACGCAAGCGTTTTGCCAGTGCATCATCCCCTCTTGACGGCACGTTTTTCTAAGGCGTTGTTGCGCTAGTTCATTCTCCAAATTTTTAGATCTTCTGCTGTGACCAACGAGATAACAAAACCGGGCCATGGCTCCTTGCGTAAGGTGCGTAGCTTTATGCGCCGCGAGGGCCGCTTTACTGAAGGGCAGCGTCGTGGCCTGGAAGAACAGTGGCCAACCTGCGGGATTGAGCCAGGCAGTGACATGCTTGATCTTGATCAAGTCTTTGGGCGTAGCGTACCACGCATCCTTGAGATTGGTTTTGGCATGGGCGAGTCACTCGCTGCGATGGCCGCCGCACATCCTGAAAATGATTACCTGGGGATTGAGGTTTACCGCCCCGGTGTCGGCAGTCTGTTACGCCAGGTCGGCGAAAACGGATCAACCAATGTGCGGGTGATCAGTGAAGATGCGGTGGAGGTACTGGCAAAGATGATTCCTGATGGTAGCCTTGATCGCTTACAACTTTTTTTCCCAGACCCGTGGCATAAAAGACGTCATCATAAGCGACGCATCGTCCAGCCTGAATTTGTTGCGCTGATCCGTAAAAAATTAAAGCCAGGGGGCGTGTTTCATATGGCAACCGATTGGCAGGCCTATGCGGAACAGATGATGAAAGTGATGAGTGAGGCACCGGGCTATGAAAATTGTGTTGCGAATGGTGAGTATGCAGCGCGCCCGGAATTTAGACCGTTAACCAAATTTGAGCAGCGCGGGCAGCGACTGGGCCATGGTGTATGGGACCTGCTTTTTAAGCGAGCGATTTGAGATTATTGATCTTTGCTACTGAGCCCACTCGGCGTCTACTGGTCAAGTTATACCGAACACTTTTTTTAACTTCAGCTTTGCCATCGGCTTTCGGACTTTGTAACGGCCCATGGTAAAACCTTCTTCACGTAATTTTTTCTGTTGTGATCCAGTAAATCTGGAAGAAGTATAATTAGGCGCAATGGATGTTTAAATAATTAAATGCTATGGAAATTCGTTGCGTTCAAAACGGGTTTTTCTACAGGGCACCTCTATTAATTCTGGGCGTGTCAGATTGAATTCCAAATTCGTTACATCAAGGCGTCAATAGCAGGTAATAGCGGGACTATTGCCAAAATTTACAACGCTGATGTAGCGGATTTGGGGTTTAAGCTGCGCGTTCATGAATTAATAGAGGTGCCCGACAGCTTCGTTGAAGACTTTGAACGTCGTAGTACGACGTGATTGACTTCTCCATTAATGGCCATTCTATACACCTTGTGTTGTTAAAAAGGATATGTCAGGTCCTTTGGGTACGATGCCTGCCGGATTTAACGCCTTTACTGAGTAATAACCTTGCTTGATATGGTCAAAGTTTACCGTATTGGAGACTTCTGGAATGTGATAAATCCGCTTCGTATACGCCAAAACATTTGGGTAGTCACGGACTTGTGCAATATTGGTTTTGAATAATCCATAATAGGCAACATCAAAGCGTATCAAGGTGACGAAAGTACGAATATCCGCTTCTGTGATTCTATCTCCAACAAGAAAAGAGCGTCCTTTCAGGCGTTGCTCTAAAAATGCTAAGCTTTTAAAAACCTTATTTACAGCTTCCTCATAGGCAGATTGACTTGTTGCAAACCCCGCTTGATAAACGCCATTATTAAAACTGTCATATAAATAATGGTTGATGTGATCAATCTCACTTCGTAACGATTCCGGGTAAAGATCAATGCTATTATCTGCCAGATTAGCGAAGCCGCTATTAAGCATACGTATTATGTCTGCTGATTCATTGTTTACGATAGTTTGCCGTTTTTTATCCCACAACAGAGGAACGGTAACCTGTCCTGTGTAATCTGAAGCGGCATGAGAATAAAGCTGGTGAATATAGGTGTAGTTATATAAAGGTTCATGATCTGAGCCAGGGTAATCGCCAAAAGCCCAGCACTGTGACCCAAGAAATGGTTCAACTACACTCACAGAAATAATATTCTCAAGTTTTTTGAGTTTACGTGCCATTAATGTCCTGCTTGCCCAAGGGCAAATTAACGCAACATAGAGATGGTAGCGGTCAGGCTCGGCGGTAAAGCCTGCTTTACCTGTCGGCCCTGCCGATCCATTTGGCGTGATCCAGTTTCTGAACTGTGATGCTTGGCGTAGAAACTTGCCTTCTTTATCACTAGATTGAACTGGGTGAAAATTTTTACTCCACTTTCCATTTATCAGCATTGCACTATTCTCCTATATTTTGAGTATGAGCCAGTTTTCAATGCTGGCTCATACTGAGGATTAATGGCCTTCATGTGTGAAAATCAGAACTTTCAGTAGAGCATCGACAATAAACATGATGCCAAGGCTCATGTGCAAAACAAGGGCGGCATAGAGGGTTGTTGCTTGGGTTGTCATTATGTACCTCCGAATTAATGAGTTTTAAAATAACCAAACTTATCTCTAGCCATGCTGTTAAGTATCGACTACAAGGCGCGTGAGGACAATTGGGCTATTTGTTGATAAACTGTCTTCAATATGGATACAGTAGGAGTTGAAAATGGATAAACTAGCTTGTATGAGGGCATTCACTGCAGTGGCCGATGCGGGAGGTTTTTCCAGTGCCGCACGAAGGTCAGGCCAAACAAAAGCCTTACTAAGTAAATACGTGGCACAACTTGAAAATTCGCTGGATATTCGGTTGTTATATCGAACCACTCGTCAACTCTCTCTTACCGAGGTCGGGCGAGCGTACTATGAACGTTGCATTCCTCTGCTAGAGGAGCTGGATGAGTTAGAGGCGATTACCCAAGATATTCACACAACACCCCGTGGTGAACTGAAAATTAGCGCGCCAACCTCATTTTCTGAGCTGCATTTGATGCCGGTTGCATCTGCGTTTACTGAAAAATATCCTGATGTTCGTGTCAATATGGTATTGACGGACAGGGCAGTTGATATCGTTGAAGAAGGGTTTGATTTGGCATTGCGCATCGGGACGCTTTCAGATTCAAGTCTAATTGCGCGTCATCTTTTTACAATAAGCATCGTTGCTTGCGCATCCCCTGGCTATTTGCAAAAAAATGGAGAACCTCATTGCCCGGAAGATCTTTTGCAACATGCCTGTATTATTGACAGTAACTATAAAGATGGGGCTGTTTGGCACTTTGAGAAAGAAGAAAATAAGCAAAGTGTTAACGTGCAAGGGCAACATTGTGTTAATAGTGCAATAGCGGTAAAAGAGTTGGCTATTGCTCATAATGGAATCGCACTGTGTCCAATCTTTGTGTCGGCTGAGGCGATAAAATCTAAGCAACTTAAAGTGATTTTGCCTGAATATAAAATAGAAAAATTTGGTCTATATGCGGTCTATTCACATCGGCGACATTTATCGGCAAAAGTGCAACTATTTATGGCTCTGCTTAAAAAATATTTTTCAGAACTACCGGAGTGGGAGTAACAATAAAGGCATAATAATAGCTCCAGCGGACAGGCTAAAGCAGTACTTGTTTTGCTGTAACTACTCAGCGAGTAGTCAAAATTAACAGTGGCTGCTCAGATCGCCCATGAAATCTGCCAGTTTCTTTATGCCCTCGGGTGCAAGG
>QIJH01000038.1 GCA_003232725.1 Chromatiaceae bacterium
GTCACGTACAAACAGTGCCATCGCCTCAACATGTGAGGTGTGTGGAAACATATCCATCACCCCCACTTTTGTCATGCGGTAGCCATGTTTATTGACCAGCTCATCCGCATCACGCGCCAGGGTTGCCGGGTTACATGAGACATAAACGATCAGCTGCGGTGCCAGTTTTGCCAGCAGTGCCATCATCTCCAATGCCCCGGCACGCGCGGGATCCAGCAGCACCTTATCAAATCGCGGCCCATCCATCACAAAACCAGCCTGCGGTAACAATTCTGGTTTACTTAGATCGGCTGTGTAAAACTCAGCATTCTCAATACCATTGTGTTTGGCATTATGCTTTGCCAGCTCAACCAATGCATCATCGCCCTCAATACCGACTATTGATGCAACACGCCGCGCCATCGGCAAGGTGAAATTCCCCAGCCCGCAAAAAAGATCCATCACGCGATCTTCTGGCTGCAGATCAAGCAGTTCAATCACCTTGTCAATCATCTTGCTATTGATTTCGGCATTGACCTGTACAAAGTTCGTCGGCCCAAAGCGGTATTCAATATCATACTGGGGCAGACGATAACAGAGTGCATATTTACTGCTCTCTTTCGCCTGCTCAGGCCACAGCAGATGCACGGTATCCGGCCCTTTAGACTGCAGATAAACTAAGACACTGTGCTGCTCTGCAAAGGCGCGGAGTTTTTGGATATCACTACTGATAAAGGGCTCCAGGTGACGAAAGATCATCGCAGTACCATCATCACCAACGGCAATTTCGATCTGCGGAATTCTCATGTAGATCGATAACTCACCTACCAGTTCTTTCAACGCATTGATCTGCTTACCTACCGATGGGTGCAATACTTCACAGCTTTCGATATCAGCCAGAAAAGAGCTGTGCTTTTCACGAAAACCAACCAGCACCTTCTCTTTTTTATGCACATACTTAACACCCAGGCGAGCCTTGCGACGATAACCCCACAATGGGCCTATCATCAGCGGCAGTAATTCTTCCGCTTCAACATTGCCAATATGTTTGAGGTTATCGAGCAACACCTGCTGTTTGGCATGGATCTGTGTCGCTGCTGCCATATGTTGCAGACTACAACCGCCACACACACCAAAGTGGGCACAACCGGATTTTACACGCTCAGAGGCCGCCTTTATCACATGAGCTACACCACCTTCATCATAGCTACCTTTACGCTTTAGATAAGAAAAAAGTACCTCTTCACCCGGCAGTGCACCGTCGATAAAAACCGTTTTACCGTTAATATGTGCAACACCACGCGCGTCATAACTCAGTGATTCAACCACCGCATAAGCACTCTGTTTAAGGTCTATTCGGCCATTGTTATTTGACGAGCGTCTACGTGAGCGCCTCTGTTTACGTGCCATCTTAACCCTGTTATTTAAGCTGAAAGTTCCGGGATTGCAAAAACAGGGGTCGAAAGATAACGATCCCCCCGATCACAAATTATGACCACAATCACTGCATCATTCACTTCCTGAGAAAGTTGCAATGCCGCACTCATTGCACCGCCAGATGAGATCCCGGCAAAAATCCCTTCACGTCGAGCCAGCTCCCGCGTGGTCTCTTCTGCCGCTTCCTGACTGACATCCATGATGCGGTCGACACGCTGTTCATCATAAATTTTCGGCAGATACTCTTTTGGCCAGCGACGGATACCGGGAATCTGCGCGCCGTCCATCGGCTGAACACCTACCACTTGAATCGCGGGATTCTGCTCTTTTAGATAACGCGATGTTCCCATGATGGTGCCGGTCGTGCCCATCGAGCTCACAAAGTGAGTGATCTTGCCGTCGGTATCACGCCATATCTCCGGGCCAGTGCCATTGTAATGCGCGTTAGGGTTATCCTGATTCGAAAATTGATCCAGCATCACCCCCTCACCATTCACCACCATCTCACGCGCACGGTCAATCGCCGCTTCCATACTGCCCTCTTTAGGGGTCAGTACAATCTCAGCACCATAGGCCGCCATACTCGCGCGGCGCTCAACACTCATATGCTCCGGCATAATCAGGATTAGACGATAACCCTTGATCGCCGATGCCATTGCCAGTGCAATACCCGTGTTGCCACTGGTCGGCTCAATTAATGTATCGCCCGGTTTAATCTCACCACGCGCTTCTGCATGTTGAATCATGCTTAGTGCTGGACGATCTTTAACTGAACCTGCCGGATTATTGCCTTCGAGCTTGGCTAGAATCACATTACTTGTATCAACAGGCAACCGCTGTAAACGCACCAGCGGGGTATCACCAATAAAATTTTCAATGGTGGGATACGACATGCCTAGAGCCAAAACAAGAGTAATTTATTCATAAAGTACGACACTATCAAGCGCGGCTAAATTCAACCACGTTACTCTCGTTCAACGAAGCGATCGCCTGCTGCTCCCTCAACTCGGGAACCAGTTGATGCAAAACCTCCTGAATCTGGCTTTCATCAAAAGCATCACTCGCCTGCTGTAATAACCCCATATTATTCTCTATCTCATTCCAGTCAGACTTAGTTGAACGCGCCAGCAGTATCTTCTTATGCATCGTCGTCAACAAGCTTTCCTGCCCATAGAACAATTCTTCATACAGTTTTTCACCGGGCCTCAGGCCCGTGTATTTAATCTCAATATCATCACCAGGCATTTTTCCTGACAAACGAATCATCTGTTCAGCTAGATAACTGATTTTAAGTGGCTCCCCCATATCAAGTACAAATATTTCGCCGCCTGCCCCCATAGAACCCGCCTGCAAAATCAATCGACTTGCCTCTGGGATTGTCATAAAGTAACGGGTAATCTCAGGATGGGTCACCGTCACTGGGCCACCACGCGCAATCTGTTCCCGAAAAAGCGGTACGACACTGCCAGCAGAATCCAGCACATTACCAAAGCGCACGGTAATATAATGAGTATCAACACGCGCATTCAGCGCCTGACAGTATATTTCAGAGGCTCGCTTACTCGCGCCCATCACATTTGCTGGATTAACTGCCTTGTCAGTAGAAATCATCACAAAGGTTTTACAGCCAATACTCGCAGCAGCCTGTGCCATCACACGAGTACCAAGTACGTTATTCCTGACTGCCTCCCTAACCTGATTCTCAAGCATCGGTACATGCTTATAAGCAGCCGCATGAAAGATAACGTCAGGCCGATATTGTTCCAATGCATGATCAACCGCAATGGCGTCGCAAACGTCACCAAGTACAGCATGGAACACCAGGTTAGGGTATTCACTTTCAAGTTCACTTCCGATGCTATACAGGTTAAATTCGCTCTTCTCAAACAACACTAATCTGGCTGGGCCCAGCCGGGAAATCTGTCGGCACAGTTCAGAGCCAATAGAACCACCGCCACCACTGATAAATACAGTTTTACCCGTCACTCCTTTATTAATACCATCCCAGTCTAGCTTCACAGGATCACGATCCAACAGGTCATCAATCGCCACTTCTCGTAATTCAGTCAGCGTCGACCGACCAGAAACAAGATCCTGCATACCTGGCAACGTCCTGAATGGAACACCTGACTGCTCACACAATTCAACAATCCGCCTCATCTGCTTACTGGTAGCCGATGGAATGGCGATCATAATAATATCGACCTGACTATCTTCAACGGTACTCGGAAGAACAGCCACTGTACCCAATACAGGAATGCCTCTAATTTTGGCCCCTTTCAAGCGCGTATTATCATCCAAAAAGCCAATAACAAAATATTCCCGCTCTCTCAACAGGTCACGCACCAACATTTCACCTGAACGCCCAGCACCCACGATAAGTACTTTTTTTCGCCCAACAACATTTCTCAAATTTAAGCCGTGTTCCTTCCACATCCGGTATGTAATTCGGGGTACACCAAGAAAAAAAACAAGGAAAACGGGGTAAAACAGCAATATGGTTCTCGGAATACCTTCCATGCGGTTAAACAGGAATAAGAGCAACGATACCGAGAGCACCCCGATACCCGCCGCACGGCTGATATTCCACATATCCGGTAGGCTAGCAAAGCGCCATAGTCCTTTGTATAAACCGGTTACCCAAAAAACAATCGCCTGAGCAATCATCACTATCACGAGTGTTTGCCATACCATCGCCCACGCGGCATCAGACATAGAAAAATTATAGCGCGTAAGAAATGCCAGCCCCCAAGCCACCACAACCATGATTAAGTCATGACTAATAACCGCCAGTCTTCTACTCTGATACTTCATTGATAACTCACCATAAAACACACATAAATAATGACTATTTAAAAAATATTATTTTTCACGTCATACGCTAGCGTTCTAGCCTCGTAACGCCCACCATAATCACACAATAAATGGCTATCCAGATCACAATAATGACCCATTGAAAAACGATATCGACCTGCATTGCAAACCACGATGATAACCCACACAGCGACATCAACAGGTAGGCGTACAATACCGTCTTTTTATGCCCCCAGCCAAGCTGAACTAAGCGCTGATAAAAGTGACTCCGGTGGGCCTCCCAGACTCTCTCGCCATTAAGAAGTCGACGCGTCAGTGTCGCTGAAGCATCGACAATAAATGGAGAAAACACCAGCAAGGCAACCCAAATAGGGAAAACCCTCTCAACGCTCGCCCACAATGAATAAGCAGCCACCAGCAAGCCCAATGTGGATGAACCCGTATCCCCCATAAATATCTTGGCAGGTGGAAAGTTAAACCACAAAAATCCCGCCACAGCCCCAACAACAATAAGATTAGCACTCATAAAGGCATAATGCTGCGCTTGCCAGCCCAACAGGGCAAAACAAGAAAAGCCAACAATCGCCATTCCTGCCGCAAACCCATCCATACCATCCATGAAGTTATACAGGTTTATTAACCAGACAATAAAAAAAGAAGATACAAGCAGCGCAATAAATTCGGGCCACTGCCATGAAAAACCAGGCAATTCCAGTATCACCAGCTCGAAACCACTCATAACTAATAAGGCTGCCGCACAAAAGTGGATAAAAAAACGAAGCCCAGCGCCAAGCGCATAACAATCATCCAAAAATGAAATGGCTGCTATGATTAATACACTCAGGAGTATAAATGGGCTAATCGTGCTCTCTAGCAACAGCGCCAGCAATCCCATGCCCACGAAAAAGGCGACCAGAATTGCCACACCTCCCGCTCTTGGCCGGGGAATAGAATGGAGAGACCGCGCATTAGGATGGTCCATCACTCTCAATGGAGAAGCAGGACTGATGAAGATGCGCGTTAAGCACACAGACAATAGAAATGGAACAACAACCAGCATACTTATCATGAGTGAATTATACTCACCTACTACGCCAATTGCATGAAATTCCTTCTATTTTAACCCACTAGAAGCAAAGTTTAAGACCACTCATCATCCCCTATTAACAATACAACGACGCCATAACACGTTAAAAACTCACACCTACGTTACATTCAATCATCAACGTTATGTTCGTAAGAGAAAATCTTCAGCTGTTTTTTTCAGCGCATCATCCATGCTGAGCGGAGGCGACCAGTCCAGTAATTTCTTCGTCTTACTGATATCCACCTGCAATGACCCAATTAATCGCATAGAAATATCACGTCGACCTAATAACACAGCCCCAGCTTTTAGTATATATTCAGGCACAGGCAGCAACCGAGCGGGCCTGCCGAGCACCGTAGCCATTCGCTGCAATAGCTCTGTTGTAGACAGATCCTCACCATCGCTCACCAGAAATGTCTGATTTGCTGCTGCAGGATGATCAATGCAAGTAGCAATTAAATCTACCAGGTTATCTAGCGCCACCAAACTGCGTTTATTATTAATCGCACCAAAAGGTAAGGGTACGCCTTTATTCAACCAGCGCATCATTGCCAGAAAATTAGCCTTCACTCCAGGCCCATAAACTAACGGTGGACGAATAATCAC
>QIJH01000061.1 GCA_003232725.1 Chromatiaceae bacterium
GAGGAAAAGGAATCAAAAATGTTGAAAAATTAATCTCTCAGCAACGTGGAGAGACACTGGAAAACAGCATCAAAGAAGTCCAGATGTCAACCACCAACACATTCCATTATATGTCAACCGTACCTGGAAAACCCAATGCATTAGCCGTTTTAATCACCTCAAATAAAACCAATCTAGGCATGGGGTGGGCTGCATTACGAGGTGCGCTACCAGACCTTGAACCACTTTGCCCATAGCACGCTGCTTTTCTTTACTCAGAAGCAGTCACTAGCATAAGAATGAAGAGAGGGAGATCTCCCTCTCTTCATAGCCAGGATCACCCCCCCCATGATTCAACCCTCCAGTCATGACATCGAGATAATCGGTGCACTAGATGTCAAATCACAGATTAACGTTGAACACATTGTTGACGTACTTTCCCAAAAAGAAGAAAACCTTAAACATGGCGAAAAGTTCACCGATATTTGCTAATGAACATTACATTGTAAAATTAAAGTCTGAATTCAACTTCAAAGTAATTGAAGCACGTCGCTGGATTTCTAAAACAATCGAGCAAGAGCGTCTTTATAAAATTTATCACCCGGCAAAGACATGGTTTGTTATTCATACTGATAAAGGTGGCATCATTGCCAACATAATGCCTATTCTTGAGCCTCTTCATATCACTTGTGAAACAGCCAGTTCAAAGTTACTCATCGATTACTTATCTAACATAAATGAGCATTATTTTTATATTGCCAAGCAATATGACAAACGCCTCGATATTGGCTTATCAAATTTTGCTATTGATGACACTGGAAATCTTTTTTATCTGGACGATGATCTCTATCGCTGGGATGACTTCACCGCCTTCAGTGCCAGCATTAGCCACCTGCTACTAAAACTAAATCAATTCGATGAAGCAGCATGGTCCATATATGGTAAAAATATTCGAAAACAGATATTAAATAACTTCAACGATAGCCACTGGATTGTAGTCGCCATCGAACAGATTAAAGATAGTTTTATTGCTAATGATCAACAACAGAGGTCTCGTCAGGCTTTATTTAAAAGCTTGCGGAATCAACAAAACCCGCCAGACAACAACATTGACACTTCCGCCTCATACAAGCAGGCACCCAACAAAATAACGGATGATTTAATCGCTATTATTGCTGATATACACAGTAACCAACCAGCCCTTGAAGCTGTTCTCGAAAAACTCGATCAACTTGGCATCAAGAATGGCATCGTACTAGGTGATATTGTTGGTTACGGCCCCCATCCAGACACCTGCATACAGTTGTTAATTGAATCTGGTTTTAGTGTTGTAAAGGGAAATCATGATAACGCAGTGGCCACAGGTAATAGCGCCAGAGGCTTTTCTCACCATGCTCGCTGGGTGGTCGACTGGAGTAGAGAACGGCTATCTGCTCAACATAAAGAGTGGTTAGAGCAACTCCCTGCCTACATACGACAAGATAACTGGCTAGCACTGCACGGTGCCCCTATCGATAAAACGTTCTTCAACGCCTATGTCTATAAAATGACATACGAAGACAATCTAAATAATTTAGAAGAACGTGAAATTCCGATATGTTTTCACGGCCACTCACATCTCTCGACGGTTTATTATCGAACAATAACAGGTGATAAACTTAGCAATGATCCGATATTTTCACTTAATCATCGAGCATCTCTCGTTTGCCCAGGATCAGTTGGCAAAACAAGGAGTCAGGTACCGCAGGCTGAGTTTGCCGTATTCAACCGGAAAACGCTTGATATTAAGTTCCACAAAATTTTCTACAAAATGGCAAGAACACTAGATGATATGGAGAGGTTTAAGTTTCCTGAAAAATTGATTGAACGCTTTCTTTCAGGAATGTAGAGAGTCTGTCACCACCTATGATTCACATTCATACCTTAACATCTTTCAAGCGCATGATATCCTAGGGGTTTCTCTACCACGATTGCACGCTGGCCTGCGCACTTTAAAACACATTCACTGACAGACTGCTTAATTAACCCAGGCCAAAAACTACGGTCAACCTGCAACCACCTGGCAATCAGATCATCTGACATCCCTTCATCCTTCATTGCATTATATAAAGCTGTCTCGCGTATATTTAGCTGCTCTTCAGTAATCATCATGTGCATGTGTACAAAGGCAGGCGTATCTCCCTGATAATGATTTTCCCCGCCAAATGCTGCGACCATAAATTCAGTTTGCTTACGCACTAATACCGACTTTTCTTTGCCATAGAAAAAGCGCTCTAACCATGGCTCATCAAATAAAATATCATAAAGACGCTGGTGAATTGCATACACAACATCACGGCCGCCAATTTCCGCTAATAACCCGTCATCATTACCAGCAACGGGTGCTATGGGAATATGCTTCTCACTTAAGCCCTCACTTGGTGGCTCTCCGTTCATGGTTGATGCCACTTCATCAAAAACGACTTCCCATGCATCACGCAGCCTGTCATCAAACTTTGACACTAATACAGTCTCTAACGACAAAAGGAGTGCCGTGCGAATATCATCAAAATGATCCGTTTTTGCACCATATTTTAGAAAATGACGTTTACCTAACTGTTTAATTGAATCTTCAATCTTTTCTAAGTGCTTAACTCCTTTAAAGACAGCCATCATGTTGAAAAACTTCTTATTTAACGCGGCTGTATCATGCGGCATAATCTCACGTAATGCAGGATTTCTCTGGAAAAGGATGTGATAAAATTCATCAGATAAAGCATTAATACCATCGCCAAGTACCTGGATAGATAATCTGACTAACAGACGTTTTTCAATGCTCATATACTGTAAAAGCCTCAGGGGAGCAGATGGAGGGAATACTCAGTATATCGGATCATTTTAATAATCCTGCAGACTAGATAAGGCATTAATCACATCTATCTATACCCAAAACGTTTGAGATTTAGGTATTTAGTGCCCCGTCATATTTTATTCATAGCGAGGCAAAATGACGCGTAATAGTCGGCCTATTGCAAGGGATTTTAACGAAGTTATGGATAAAATAGGACGGCAGTAAAGCCTAAATCTCAAACGCTTTGGGTATATACACAGCACCATTTTAAAACAGAGGCTGGCTTTCCTAGAATACAGGGATACAGTCAATCATCAAATCCATTACATTTCAC
Organism: Chromatiaceae bacterium; assembly: GCA_003232725.1. Taxonomy (GTDB): domain Bacteria; phylum Pseudomonadota; class Gammaproteobacteria; order SZUA-140; family SZUA-140; genus SZUA-76. Next base: position 3,144 of record QIJH01000061.1, read on the forward strand.
CCGCTGAGTCGGTGGAAATTAAATCACCGCTCACGGCGAGAAACGCTCTCGACTTTGCCTGCATCAACGCCAACAATGACCGAACACATCAAGGTAAGCAGTGCTGTGGACGTACGCCACTGGAAATATTGCTTGATGATAAATCGATTTAGGCAGAAAAGAGTTTAGCTCAAACCTAAACTAACAGGCACCTTGAAAACGAATAACTGTCAGAGCGGGTCTGAGCTGCTACAGTTTACTCTACTACTATCTTGACATCATCGATGCCAATATTTTCGAATAAATCGATAGAAGAGCCTTCGAATTTGATCTTGAAATCTGGCCGAAAAAATTGACTGGTGCCAGCGATGTTACTCACAGTGATGGTGTAGAACTGCCATGTATCCTCTGGAGAAGTGACACCAAGCTCCTCAACGTTGACATAACGGCTTCCGTTCCAAACCTGGAACATAACATTGTCACTATTATCAATGTCATCATCGTAATAATAGAAAGAAACGGTCAACGTATTCCAACCGGATGTATCAACGTTGCGCGAAATCAAATCGTTGCTGCTGTTGGTGCCTTTTGCAGCTTGTATTCCGGAAACTGCAGCTTCCCTGGTATAGGTCCAATCGGTAAGCCAGCCTTCAGTTGCAAAATTACCATCTTCGAAATTATCAAATAAAAGTGTTTCTGGGCCAGTGGGTACAGTTTCTGTTGTGAAGCGCCAAACCATGCCTGTTGTTGTGCCGCTCTCATTGATCTCGTCGATGCGCCAGTAGTATGTTGAATTATAAGCAAGCGTATCAAGATCATGACTCGCTCCGGTTTGGTTCTGAACAAAGGCAGGTGGGTTGGTGTTACCAAAATGTACATTACTCGAAATTGAGCCGCTGCCAGTAGACCAACTAAGGTCGCTATCAATAGCGACCCTTGCATCCAGGTTCGCAGGCATAGGGCCATGAGCAGGGCTGGGGCCAGGAACAGGCGTCGGAACTGTGCCAGAGGGCATAATCAGCGTAGTTGTTACACTGTCGCTTCCATTAGGACTTGTCGCCAGGATCGTAATCGTGAGTGGTAATGCTAAACTGTCCACGAGCCAGGTCAGTTCTCCAGTAGCGGTGTTAAGCGCCATACCAGGAGGAAATAAAGCGGGTGATAACAGACGCCAGGTGATTGGCCCGGCACCCGTTACTGCTGGTGTATAGTTAAAGTTTGAGCCATTGGCAACCACCGTAGCGCCAGGTACAGGCGTGATATACAATGCAGGAATATTGGATACTACCGCTTTAACCAATGTGAGGATTTGCAATGTATCGCGGTTGAAACCAGCGGCATCAAGGCGTAATGGGTCGACTGTTTTCAAATTAGTAACGGGATCAATAGCCAGTCCAAAATCAACCTTGGCTGCTTTAACCTCCATCGCCATTGCGATCAAGTCTCCTCCTGGCAGGCCGCCGGTAGCAGAATCGGTAATGTACCAACCGTAATCCTGAGCAGACTGGGCAAGGATACGTCCCTGTGGCGTTGCCCAGGAAAATGAATTTAAGTTAATGTTAGGAGGAATCGCCAGCAGTGCCCCTATCGTATAATTTGGATTCGGCCCAAAGTAACCATTAAGTGGGCTGGTAGCAAAATCGTCGGCACCAGAAGCAGGCCAAACAAAATGATTGGTTGATGAATAGCGCAGGGATGACAAATTAACTGCAACAGCGTGGGATATTCCAGTATTAATTTCGCCCATTCTGATCGCGCCACCAAGGGATGGAAGCCTTGAAGCTCGACCATAACCCAGCCTTCCATGGCCGTTGATAACATCAATATGGTGCCCGAATGGAGAATCAGGATTAAAGGTCAATAATGGCTCCCCAGGACATCGCCAACTGCCAACACCTTCATCACCATAGCCCGTTGCAAGATCAATAATGGTGAACAACGCATTCCCGCTCTTGCTCCAGGAGACACCGATAGCCGCATTATCTGCCAGATGCCTTTCATAGAGTAGCTTGCCGGAAGAAGATGCTCGGTCAGGATAGCCATAACCAGCATTATTCTCGATTCTTACCAGTGGTTGAGTTGGGTCGACGTAAGTCACCGTAATCAAATCCAGGTTTACCCGTGTTGGCGCCTCAGCAGTATCGCCGAATATAGCATCTTGAACATCCACATAAATCGCGCCAGCTGGAATAGTGCGGTTCCAGATGGAATTCGTTGCGAAAGGTGTTTGCAGGGGATCCAGTTCAAGTGGTAGGTCAACAACGCAGGATTGCTGTGCCTGTGCTCCAGCACTCAATAGAACTGCCGTGCACAGTAGAGATATTTGCGCCAAATGGACGTTCGCCTTCATCATTCCCACATCCCTTTCGAGTTTTCATCCTGTAGATGATATCTGATCTTGTGTCGATTAGAGCCGCTATACGGCACAAAAAAACGATTAACAGATGACCGGCAGGTTTTTTCTATCGGCCTGCGACATTATAAAGCGCAACTTACAACGCATCAAAACCACGTTGTAGATCGGCCTGTAAATCTTCAACATCTTCAAGCCCAACCGCGACACGCACCAACCCCTGATGGATTCCCGCAATATCACGCTCTTCATCCGACAGGCGGCCATGAGTAGTGGTGGCAGGGTGTGTGATGGTGGTTTTTGCATCTCCCAGATTAGCGGGCTGTACCGTTAATAAAACGCCACGCCTCATCTCGCCCGCCCTTTAACTCAAATGCCAGCAGTCCACTAAAGCCATCTTGCTGCTGTGCGGCCAGTTTATGTTGCGGATGTGATTTAAGCCCTGCATAAAACACCTGCTTAACTGCCGGGTGTGTTTCCAGCCACTTCGCCAGTATCAATGCGCTTGCACTATGTGCCTGCATACGGACTTTCAAGGTCTCTAATCCCTTCATGAATACCCACGCGTTAAACGGACTCATGCTTGGCCCGGCGGTACGCAGAAAACCGTAAACATCATCAATCAATTCACCATTGCCAATCACAGCACCACCGATACAACGCCCCTGGCCATCAATATACTTAGTGGCTGAAACCACCACCAGGTCTGCACCCAGTGCTAATGGTCGTTGCAGTGCCGCAGTACACACGGTGTTGTCTACCACCAGCAGGCAATCATGTCGCTTGGCAATCACGACCACTTCAGCCAATGGATTCGAAGGCGTCTCAATAAATAACATACGAGTATTCGACTTGACTGATGCTTCCCACTGAGCAAGATCCGTCAATGGAATCGAACGATGCCCAATGCCAAAACGCGACAGGTATTTATTAAATAGTATTGTGGTACTACCAAAGATGCCGTTCGATGAGAGAATATGATCACCACTCTTCAACAGTGCGCTACAGACCGCCGTTATCGCGGCCATGCCTGATGCAGTCGCAACACAACGTTCACCGCCTTCAAGCGCCGCTAAACGGCGCTCAAAAGTATTTACGGTTGGATTGGTAAAGCGAGAATAGATATTCCCCGGTTCATCACCTGAGAAACGCGCAGCTGCCTGCTCAGCGCTATCAAACACAAAACTGGAAGTGGTGAAAATCGGTTCCGACTGTTCACCTTCTTGCGTGCGTCGCTGCCCGGCACGCACACCACGTGTACCGATACCGTACTGACTAAAATCTTCTGTCATGACTACATCCCCACAAAATTAAATCTTAAAGCGAGGCGAATATAGGGCGCCCGAAAGAAATTCCAGGCACAAAAAAACCCACCAGGTCGAAAACTAAAGCAGGCTCTTCCCGCTTTAGCTGAATTTTTAAGGCGCCCGCAAGCTGATTTTCAAATCGGCGCCCAGTGGTTACCCACCGTCGTACTACCTGTATACCTTACGCCCGCACCCAGTAACTGTCAATACCGGGTGCAAGTCGCTGAAAAATCTACGGCGTATTATGCATCCCTATCACATTCACTTTAGGCTTATCTTTTCCCTTAACACTATCGGCACGCGCCTTTTCCAAACCGCTCAGGTACTCCGGGGTCACGTCACCCGTCACATATTCACCGTTAAAACAGGAAGTATCAAACTGCTCAACCGCAGGATTTCCCGCACGTACCGCATCTATCAAATCTTCAAGATCTTGATAAATCAGTTTATCGGCGCCAATCACTGCACACACTTCATCATTGGTACGGTTATGCGCAATCAACTCTTCCGCCGCCGGCATATCAATCCCGTATACATTGGGATAACGCACCGGTGGTGCAGCAGAGGCAAAGTAGACATTTTTCGCGCCGGCATCACGTGCCATTTGAATGATTTGATCTGAGGTGGTACCCCGCACAATCGAGTCATCCACTAACAAAACATTTTTACCTTTAAATTCCAGTTCAATAGCATTCAACTTCTGACGCACCGACTTCTTACGCTGCTGCTGTCCTGGCATAATAAAGGTACGACCTATGTAGCGGTTTTTAATAAAACCTTCGCGATAACGTATCCCCATCTTATTCGCTAATGCCAGTGCCGCAGTACGGCTGGTATCCGGAATTGGGATCACGACATCGATATCAAGCTCAGGGTAATCACGCTGAATTTTATCTGCCAGCTTTTCACCCATACGCAGGCGAGCACGGTAGACATAGATATCATCGATGATCGAATCAGGGCGAGCCAGATAGACATATTCAAAGATACAAGGAGCATGCACTGGGTTTTCAGCACACTGCATTGTTTTCAATTCACCATCAACCGTAATAAAAACTGCCTCACCCGGTTCAATATCTCGAATACGTTCAAAGCCTAACGCATCCAATGCGACACTCTCTGACGCAATCATATACTCATCACCTACGTCAGAGGTACGCTTGCCAAACACAACCGGACGAATACCATAGGGGTCACGAAAGCCAACAATACCAATCCCGGTGATCATTACAACGGCAGCGTAACCACCTTTACAACGACGATGTACACCACGCACCGCTTCAAAAATATCATCAGCATCAATATGAAGTTTATTGGCGCATTGCAACTCATGTGCAAATACGTTTAACAGCACTTCAGAATCAGAGTTGGTGTTGATATGACGTTTATCATCACGAAACAGCGCTTCTTTCAACTCATCCGCATTGGTCAGATTACCATTGTGCGCCAGTGCAAGACCGTAAGGTGAATTCACATAAAATGGCTGCGCTTCAGCAGAAGATGAACAACCTGCCGTGGGATAGCGTACATGGCCAACGCCAACATTACCTTGCAGGTTAATCATATGCGAGGTCTGAAAAACATCGCGTACCAGGCCATTTTGCTTACGCAGATAGAGCTTTCCATCATCACAGGTCATGATTCCGGCGGCATCCTGTCCACGGTGTTGCAATACTGTCAGCGCATCATAGATCGCCTGATTCACGTTACTCTTCTGGACAAGTCCAACCACACCACACATTAGAAAACCCTCATCAAAAAATAAAATAGTTAAATCTGTACCACTGCAATTAACTAGAGATCAATTTGCTGACTCTTAATACCTTGTTCCATATGACTTGCAAAATTACCAGAGAGCCAGTTTGCGGCCTGTTCAAAATACTCAACCACAATGGAATTCGACCAGGCCGGCTCCGCCGCCATCGGAGAGATGCCGCCAAGCAGCACCAACACCACCACGATCAAAGCGCCACGCAACGCACCAAAAAGTGAACCAAGCAGGCGATCAATCCCTTTCAATCCGCTTAAATGAATCAATTTCGTGACCAGGTGGTTCACAAACATGCTCACCACCAGCACACCAACAAACAGGCCAATAAATGCTAGTGCAAAACGTAGCCCGTCATGGCTAACAAAGTTCTCCAGAAAAATGGCAAATTCGGCTGAAAATTGTAGCGCAGTCCAACCTGCCAACACCCAGCCCAATAGTGACATCACCTCTCTCACCAGACCTCGCAGCACACCGATCAACATCGATATCAGGATCACGCCCGCAAGCGCATAATCAAGCCATATCAATGTCACTACTTAATCGCTCCTGC
>QIJH01000023.1 GCA_003232725.1 Chromatiaceae bacterium
TGGAGTGGAGATGGATACAGCTAGCGTTGAAGATGTACTATCGCGTCTTGGGTTAATGGTCAGTGCAACTGAAGGTCACGGACTGTTATGTGGGCTGATCTGCGCGCGTGGCTACGTTGAATGTGAAGCGTGGGTTGCATTGATGGATGAAGAAAACCTTGACCAATTAACCTCTGATGACCCTAATGAGCTAATTTCAGCCAAGGGTACCCACCTCGATATCCTTGAAGCCAGTGACGATGGTACGCTATTGCGCGCACTACACCGTGAAACACTGCGTCAGTTTAGCAGTGGTGAATGTGATTTCTATCCGCTATTGCCGGATGATAACGTCCCGCTGGATGAACGTGCCGAGGAGTTAGGTGCGTGGTGCCAGTCATTTCTATTTGGCCTGGCGGCAGGCGGCATTAAAGACTTTTCAACGTTGCCAGAACAGGTGGGTGAGATCAGTCGTGACCTGGTTGAATTCTCACAGGCCGGAGCAGGCAACGAAGAGCCAACAGAGCAAGATGAATTTGCCTATGTTGAACTGGTCGAATATGTGCGCATAGGGGTGCAGTTGATCTTTGAAGAGCTGCATTCAAACGGTGGCAATGAGCCACCTAAAGATAAAGTGCTGCACTAAGCCCGTAACTTAAATAGAAAGGCCTGCCACTGGATGAATAAGAAAGAGTACCCCAAGCGTCGTCGCCGCTTAATGCAGATGATGGGGCATGACAGTATTGCGATACTACCTGCTGCACCGATGTTGATCCGTAATCGTGATGTGGAGCATGCTTATCGTCCGGATAGTAACTTCTATTACCTCAGTGGCTTTGAGGAACCGGAAGCAGTAGTGGTGCTGGTGCCCGGGCGACCACAAGGTGAGTACATCCTCTTTTGCCAGGAGCGCGATAAAAAGATGGAGATGTGGAATGGGGCGCGCGCAGGCCAGGAGGGCGCATGTATCGACTATGGTGCTGATGACGCCTTTCCGATCGACGACCTCGATGAGATCCTGTCCGGCTTGCTTGAAGATCGCGAAAAAGTCTTTTACACCATGGGCTTTAGTACTGAGTTCGATCACAAAATGATGGAGTGGTTAAACCTGGTGCGTGAAAAATCCCGTGTCGGCGTACATGCCCCCAATGAGTTTGTCGCGCTCGACCATCTGCTGCACGAGATGCGCCTATTCAAGAGTCGCAGTGAGATCAAAATTATGCGCGAAGCGGCCAAAATTTCGGCTAAGGCGCATTGTCGCGCGATGCAAGTCTGCAAGCCGGGAATGATGGAATACCAGTTGGAGGCAGAGCTACTGCATGAATTTGCGCAGCATGGCTGTCGCGAGCAGGCCTATCAGTCAATCGTTGGCGGCGGCGATAACGCCTGTGTGCTCCACTATATAAAGAATGATTGCGAACTGCAGGATGGCGACCTGGTTTTGATCGATGCGGGTGCCGAAAAACAATACTATGCTGCTGATATTACAAGAACTTTCCCCGTGAGTGGGGTCTTCTCAGCACCCCAGAAGGCGATCTACGAGATCGTGCTGGCGGCTCAGGAGGCCGCGATCGAGGCCGTCTACCCCGGTAACCACTGGAATGACCCGCATCATGCAGCGGTGCGCGCCATCACCAAAGGCCTTCAGAAAATAGGGCTAATTAAAGGCAACTTGCGTACACTGATCAAAGAAGAGGCCTATCGCCGTTTTTTTGTCCACCGCACCGGCCACTGGCTCGGCATGGATGTACATGACGTGGGTGAATATAAGATCGATGGCGTCTGGCGGTTACTCGAACCCGGCATGGTATTGACTGTTGAGCCTGGCATCTACATTCCGCGTGGCAGCAAAGGGATTGCCAAAAAATGGTGGGGCATCGGGATACGTATCGAGGATGATGTACTGGTGACAAAAGATGGCTATGAAATTTTAAGTAATGGCGTGCCAAAGAGAGTGGATGAGATCGAAGCGCTGATGGCTATAACTGATTAAAAACGATATGGAAAAGAGCGCACAGCATTACGATCTATTAATCATCGGTGGCGGCATGATTGGCGCAAGCCTTGCCTGCGCGCTGGCTAACCAGCCGCTACGTGTCGCGGTGATCGAAGCGGTGTCGTTTCGTTCTTCATCGCAACCCAGTTACGACGACCGCAGCATCGCACTCGCCTATGGTGCACGTAAGATATTTGAAGGGATGGGGTTATGGCAACAAGTTAAAGAGATTGCGACGCCGATCAAAAAGATTCACATCTCTGACCGCGGTCATTTTGGTGCCACGCGTATGGATGCCGCGCGTGAAGGTTACCCTGCTCTTGGTTATGTGGTTGAAAATCGTGACCTCGGACAGCTGTTTGCAAAACAGTTGTCGTCATTTTCTAATATTGAACTGATCTGTCCAGCTCAATTAAAAAGCTTCACCATCAATGCCAACAATGCCGAGGTGGTGATTGAGCGAGACGGCGAGATAGTGACCTTAACCACCAAACTGATCGTCGGTGCCGACGGCGGTCATTCAATGGTGCGGCAACTGGCTGGCATTAGACACACCTCGGATGACTATCAACAAAATGCCGTAATCGCCAACGTCACCCCGGGTAAAGACCATCAGCACATCGCCTATGAACGCTTTACCGATAGCGGACCGTTGGCGCTGCTACCGATGAGTGACGGGCGCTGCTCATTGGTGTGGACGGTTGATCGCGACAAGGTTGATGAAGTGATGGCGTGGCGTGATGAAACCTTTCTTACGCGGCTACAGCAGCGCTTTGGTATGCGCCTTGGGCCATTGCAAAAGGTTGGCCGACGCAGTGCCTACCCGCTGGCATTGGTGCGTGCGGACGAGCATATCCGCCCTCGCCTCGCCTTGATTGGCAATGCCGCACATGTGTTGCACCCGATCGCAGGACAGGGTTTTAACCTTGGTATGCGTGATGTGGCTGCGCTGGCACAGGTGATCGTTGAATCGAAGGACAATGATATCGGTGCGCTGTCGGTGCTAAACCAGTATGGCCAATGGCGCAAGCGTGACCAGGACTGCATCGCTGGTCTGACGGATGGGCTAGTACGTATCTTCTCAAACCAGATAACGCCATTGGTGATTGCTCGCAACAGCGGCTTGCTGGCAATGGATATCATCCCGCCAGTTAAGCGTGTATTGATGCGCCAGACAATGGGGCTTGCGGGCAAGCTACCCAAACTCGCGCGCGGCATTTCGCTTCAGTGATAAACAGGAATTAACGATGAATGCTGATTATGATGTAGTGGTTATCGGTGGCGGCATGGTCGGCACTACACTCGCCTGCGCATTAGGCGATAGCGACCTAAAAATAGCGGTTATTGAGGCGCGTGCGGCCGAGATGGAGTGGGAAGAAGGAAGCATCGACATGCGATGTTCAGCCATCACCGCCGCATCACAACAGATTTTCACGGGTCTTGGCACTTGGGATGCAATTGTCGCGATGCGTGCCAGCCCTTTCCGCGAAATGCAGGTATGGGATGCCGAAGGCAGTGGTGCAGTCCATTTCGATAGCGCCGATATCGCGCAGGATAAGCTTGGCCATATCGTTGAAAACCGCGTGATCCAGGCGACGATGACTCGGCGTCTCGCTGACTTCGATAACGTCGAGCTACTCTCTCCCGAGATGTTAGAAGATCAGGATACCGGTGGTGAGCTAGCACGCCTGCAACTCAAAGAGCGCGGCGAAATTACCGCACGCCTTGTCGTCGGCGCTGATGGTGCCAACTCACACGTACGTCAACGTGCAGGCATTGAAACCAACGGCTGGCCTTACAATCAAAACGCCATCGTCACCATGATTCGCACCGAACTGCCGCATCAAGAGACCGCATGGCAGCGCTTTATGCCCACCGGCCCACTCGCTTTCCTGCCGCTTAATAACGGCTGCAGCTCAATCGTGTGGTCAACCACACCGCAAGATGCCGAAGCACTGCTGGCGTTGGATGATGAAGCGTTTATGACGGCGTTATCGCACGCCTCGGAACAGCGCCTTGGTAACGTCATTGAAGTCGGGTTGCGCACTGCGTTCCCACTTAAACGCCAGCATGCAGAGACCTACATCGGTAACCACATCGCCTTGATCGGTGATGCCGCACATGCCATTCACCCGCTCGCCGGACAAGGGGTCAACCTCGGGTTGCTTGATGCCGCGGCGCTTGCCGAAGTACTACTGGATGCCGCAGCAAAGAACAAAGAGATCGGTGCAATACATGTACTACGTCGCTATGAACGCTGGCGAAAAGGTGACAACCTGATCATGATGAGCGCAATGGATGGTTTTAAAAAACTCTTTGGCAGCGACAACCTGCCACTCAAATGGCTACGCAACGAAGGGCTAGCGATTACTGATAAGCTACCAGCGGTGAAGAATCAAATTATGTTGCATGCGATGGGGTATAAGGGGGATTTGCCTGCGTTAGCGCGGTATGCGGTGGCGTAGCCTGCTTGTGATGTGTCTTTTAGTAAAAGCATGGGCTAACTGCATATCTCTATATAAGCTCAATATATTTTTTCAGGCGTTATGTGTAAAAAATCATAATACTCAAGAGGAGAAGTGAATGTCTAATACAAGCATAGGTCATGGCCACTGTCTTTGTGGGAAGGTAAAGGTTACTGCCAATGAAATGAGTCACAGTGTCGGAACGTGCCATTGTGATATGTGCAGGCGATGGACAGGTGGGCCCTTGATGGTCGTAGATTGTGGAGCTGATGTTGTGTTTGAGGGTGCTGAAAATATTAAAACATATGAATCATCTGCATGGGCAGAGCGAGGGTTTTGTGCAAATTGCGGTAACCATCTTTTTTACAGGCTGAAAGAAAGCAATCAATATATCATGCCAGTAGGCATATTTGGAAATGATGAGAATCTAGTGTTTGATCATCAAATATTTATTGATGAAAAGCCAGGCTATTACTGTTTTTCAAATGAAACCCAAAATATGACAGGCGCAGAGGTTTTTGCTAAATATGCACCTGAATAAAAATTGCTACCGGTAATGGTGGAAAAAAACACATAAGCCGGAGTGCTTAGTGATGCTTGAAGTTGCAATTTTGGTAACTACTCAGCTAACCCATGAAATCCACCCGTTCAGCGTTAAAAAATGATCATTTACACGTGTAAATGATCATTTTTCGCCTTGAACTGGCAGATTTCATGGGCGATCTGAGCAGCCACTGTTAATTTTGACTACTCGCTGAGTAGTTACCAATTTTGAATGTAAAGCAGGGAGAAAGTTTGGAATGGCATTTAGTCGAGCACAAAAAATCATTTCAAGTATGGATGGCTATATTTCTCATCAACTTAAGCAGTGTATCGAAAAGAAGAATCGATATATTTTGTTAGCTACATGGTGAACAATCGAAGATCATACTATTGGTTTTAGAGGGTCTACGCAATATTAAAAATGGAAGGTGCTTCTCCACCATTTTTATGATCCTTTTCCAGAAATAGAGCATTACACTGATATTACTCTAAAATGAAAATTGTAATACAAAGGCACGGAGAGCCAGACATTGGCGAGTGGAATAAAATACCTTCTTCAGAAATGACGAGATGGATTAATTGCTATAACGAATCAGGCGTAGTCATGGATAATAAGCCTTGTTCTGAAGCTATCAATCATGCAAAGGGTAGTTATGTTATATGTAGTACTCTTGAAAGATCAAAGCATTCTGCAAAATTATTAGAAGTTGAACAATTTATAACTGACGCATTATTTTGTGAGGCAGAACTTCCAGTAGTGAACGTGCCGTTATTAAAAATGGCTCCCCAAACTTGGTCAATTATATTTCGAGTTTTTTGGTTTTTTGGTTTGGCCAAAAATGTAGAATCCAAGAAGGAAATATCAAGCCGAGTTAGGGCTGCTTGTTCCATCCTGGAACGCTTAGCTGTGGAGCATGATAATGTAGTTCTTATTGGTCATGGGATTATGAATAGGCTTATAGCCAAAGAACTGTTACTGAGCGGGTGGAGTGGGGAAGCAGCCCCGAACGGGAAAAAATATCATGGCTATCGTTACTGGGAATATAGCATTTTTATTAAGCAGCGTGGCATAAAATAGCTTAATCCATAGCTACAGCGGACAGGCATAAATAGCGAGAAAAATGGAGCCAATTAAAATTCAGAGTCCGGTCAGGGGTGACTGGTTGTTTATGAATCCCCCGGACATCATCCTGATGTAAAAGATTTCGTAGCGGTAAATGATAAAGGCACGCGATATGACCGGTTTAAGATTTTTCGCCACTTATTTTATAAGCTAAATGTCATCGAAACATTTGCTTGGGGAAAAGAAGTGTTTTCTCCATTTGAGGAGAGGAGAATGTACTAAAAGCTGAAAACTCTGTGCCAGATAGACCTGAATTCAAGTCATAAGTGCATAACCAGTTAATGATAATTTCGATGCCTCGCCTGGCGACTATCCAAACTACGCTTGTTTGATTTCCGCTGCTGCTGACTCTGTTGCTCAATCAAAAACGCAGGTACTGAACTCAGGCCCGATGCCTGATGATCTTGTCGTAACACTGCAACGGCTTCTTCCTTGCTAATGCCTGCCGGTTCGGTCAGATAACGATGCAGTAACTCAAACAGCCGTTTCAACGCCAAACGATGTGTCTGCCCGGTCTCTGCAAATAACCAGTCACTGAGTTTGATGAAGCCTTCGAAGGCATTATCTGCCAGTATCAATGTCATCGCCTTTTTGAAACGCCCGGAGTTGCTAACCATCTCCCAGTAACGGGCAAAGCGATTGAGGCGCTGCATGGTGAGGAAATCGATACGGCTGGTGCTAAGGATGTTGTAGGGCGGATTGGGGTTGTAGCGCATCGCATACTTGGTCGTGTGACGTACCAGAGGGGTGCCGCGCAGGCGTTTAAGGATACCGACCTGTATCTCATGTGGGTTGAGTGTGGCGAGCTGGTTAAAGCCCTGCGCAAAGCTGGTGATATCTTCACTTGGCAGGCCGATGATCAAATCCGCATGGATATGGGCGTGGCTATTATTGCGAATCCAGCTCAGATTCTCTGCACTCTTTTCATTATCCTGTTTACGGCTAATCAACGTCTGCACCTCGGGATTAAAACTCTGAATGCCAACCTCAAACTGTAGTGAGCCTTCGGGAAAGCGCTGAATCATCTCACGCAACACCTCAGGCAAGTGATCGGGGATCAACTCAAAATGCAGAAAGAGCTCATCACTCATGCGCTCAAGAAAGAACTCCATGATGCGGATGCTATCTTTAATCTTGAGGTTAAAGGTGCGATCGATAAATTTGAAATGACGTGCGCCGCGCTCATAAAGAATCTGCATTTCGTCAAGAAACTGCTGTTGATCAAACGGCTTGGCGGTTTTATCTAGTGCGGAGAGGCAGAATTCACATTTAAACGGGCAGCCGCGTGATGCTTCGACATAGATCAGGCGATTTTTGATATCTTCATCGCTATAGAGATAATATGGCATCTTCAATTCCGCCAGTTTAAATGGAATTGCGTTGATGATCTTGCGTGGCGGAGGTTTGTCGGCCAACAGCTCGCGGCATAGCTCGGCAAACTCCAGGTCCGCCGCGCCGCAGATCACATAGTCTGCCATCTCAACAATGGGTTGTTGCTCATGCTCAAAGCTCACCTCAGGCCCACCGAGCACGATGAGGGTCTCTGGGTTGACCTGTTTCAGTAGTGCGACCAGCTGCGTGGTCTGCTCAATATTCCAAATATAGACGCTAAGGCCAATAATACGTGGCTGTTCGAGCAGCAATTT
>QIJH01000094.1 GCA_003232725.1 Chromatiaceae bacterium
AGTAAACAATAAATAAATCAAAAAATCATGATTATTTGAGTCTGCTCAGGGCACATATAAACTGGAATTTTCAGGTGCCGAAAAACAACTCGCTCTCAAGCCCCCCCGAGCCGATGTGGCGGGCTTTATAGTGAAACCGGTAACGATGGAAGCTACCTACCTGCATCAGACGCAGGAGTTTCTCTGTTAACCCCAAACTTATAAACTACAAACGTCAGTCGGCCACATTGCCAACTCAAAGAGGCCTCGACTGACAATTAATCACCCGCTCCAACGACACCTTGCGTCGTAGCAACATACCCCATGGCTCTTTATTTACACAATGTGACAAAGCGCACATACTATTCACCCCAAAAGTCGATATACCTTACTAGTATCAGGTATCGAAAATGAAATAAAACAGAACAAGCCTGATGCACAAGGAATTTCATGACGTACTCTACGAATCCTCTTAAATTCAATGCTATACACAAGATGGCCTATGCTTGTTACGTGTTACTGCTATCTGCATGTGGCGGTGGCCAAAATGAATCACCCATTAATGCTAACAAACTACCAGTGGTGACGGTGACTACGTCAGCAACATCAGGAAAGGCGCCATTACTGGTACAACTGAATGCCTCTCAATCGCTTGATATCGATGGCCTCATAACACGTTATGAATGGGATTTTGGCAACGGCAACTCAAGCAGCGGGCCAAATGCAGAGCACCTATACATCGCCAAGGGGATCTACACCATCACGCTATCGGTCACCGATGATAAGGGCGCACAATCTACTAGCTCAGTCACCATCAATGTCAAAGCACCCAACCGGCCACCTGAAGCGAGCTTTGCCACCAATGCCACTAGCGGCAATGCGCCGTTTATCGTTTCATTTGATGCCTCAAGTTCAAACGATATGGACGGTGACATTGTGTCCTATCAGTGGGACTTTGGTGACAGTACATCGGCCAACGGCATCAACACAAGCCACACTTACAATACACCCGGTACCTATGCCATCACATTAACAGTAACCGATGATAATGGCAGCGAGACAAGCACTCACTCAAACATCACTGTGATCACAACATCAACCCTCAGTGGTACCATCAGTGCAGCGCTTGCCTCTGTTATCGATAGTGATGTGAATGATCCAAACACTGCGTACAAATCAAACAATAACAACAGTAGCGCACAATCACTGCCCAATCCCGTCGTCGTGGGTGGCTACCTGAATGTCGCGCAGACAGGAGCCAATGGCAACTCATACCTATCCGGTGACACCTCCGATTATTTTCACATTTCATTAATCGCCGGACAATCTATTAACGTCACTATCGGTGATGTGACCACCGCAGATCTTGACCTGATGCTCTATTATGACGATGACAACATCGACCCCAACAATCCAGACTATCTCTCATCTGGTAACGGAACCGTTGAATCACTCACCGCCAGTACCAGCGGCGATTACTTTATTGAAGTAACTGCAGTGGCAGGCTATTCAAACTACACACTGACTGTTGGACAGCCTACCGCTTCGATTGTTTCAGGTGGACTCGCCTCCACCGATGATTTTGTTGGCGGCGATGTTATCGTGAAATTTCGGGACGGATTTTCAAGCACTTTAAATACAGAAACAGCGAGTAGTAAAGCAAAAAAACTGGGATTAAACCTTAAGCATGGCCACAACAAGCATCGCCCATCACTAGTGAAACTAGGCGACACACAAAACCGTCATAACACATTTTCTGCATTAGGCGTCTCACTTGGTAACGGCAAAGCCCAGCGTAAATATAAAACCAATAACCCCGAAAAGCAGCTCAAATTTGACACCATGCAGGTCATCAAAGCACTACGCCAACGCGCCGATGTCTTATACGCAGAGCCTAACTATATTCATCGCAAACATGCAGTACCCAGCGATAATTTTTATCGACATCAATGGCACTATCCAAAAATCAATCTACCCGCCGCATGGGACATCTCAACTGGTAGCGCAGATGTGATTGTCTCTGTCATCGATACTGGCGTACTGCTTGACCACCCGGATATGGTGGGACAGTTTTCTGCAGACGGTGGTTACGACTTCATTAGCGACAACAGCAATTCAGGTGATACTGAAAGCGGCATTGATGCCAATCCCGATGACCCTGGCGATGACCCAACAGGAGGGAGTTCATTTCATGGCACCCATGTTGCTGGAACAATTGCCGCTGCCACCAGTTTTTCAGGCGGCGGCATTGGCGTCGCGGGCATCGCACCAGGCACTAAAATTATGCCCGTAAGAGTGATAGGGCAATTAGGTGGCACTAGCTACGACATATTTCAGGGACTGCGCTATTCAGCCGGGCTCAGCAATGATTCAGGCATCATATTAGATGCTTCACAACGAGCAGATGTGATCAATCTGAGCCTGGGGCGGACAAGCGGTTTCTCTCAAATGGAACAAGATGTCTACACCGAAGTGCGTAATGCCGGCGTGATTATCATTGCAGCAGCAGGTAATGAGAATAGCAGCACCGCCTTCTACCCTGCCGCATACAGCGGAGTTATATCGGTTTCAGCAACTGACTATAACAACCAGAAAGCCCCCTACTCAAACTTTGGATCTACGATTGATGTCGCAGCACCCGGCGGCAACATGTCTGCCGATTTAGATAATGATGGCAATGTCGATGGAGTATTAAGTACGCTTGCCATCGATAATAGTGGGCCACTATCTTATGTCTACGCCTTTTACCATGGCACCTCAATGGCAGCACCACATGTCAGCGGCGTAATTGCATTAATGAAATCGATCTACAGTGATTTAAGCCCCGTCGATATTGACTCACTGCTACTGAATGGAAAAATCGTTGACGACCTCGGTGCTGTTGGACGCGATGATATTTATGGCCACGGATTCATCAATGCATATGATGCAGTGCTTGAGGCACAGGCACTTGCCGCCACTTCCGTTGAAAGCCCATTGCTGGCTGTCTCATCCAGTTCACTTAATTTTGGAATGGTGGAGACTTCAGCAACATTGACTGCCAGCAATACGGGTAATGGCAGCCTTAGCATCACCTCAGTCAGCGGCAACCAGGCCTGGCTGAGCATCATACCCATCACGATAGATGGTACTCAACTCGGCACCTACCGCGCGACTGTCAACCGCGCCGGCTTAACGCCTGGCGACTATCAAGCTGAGATCAATTTCGTCTCAAGTACAAACAATATTACCGTTCCGCTCATCATGCAGGTAGCCCATACAGCAACCGATGCCGATGCAGGGTATCATTACGTGCTACTAATTGATGCCGCAGATAACAGCCTGGTCGACAGCTGGCAAGGTGCGGTAGACGGTGGGCATTATCAATTCCAGCTGAATCAGGTTCCATTCCCCACTGGGCGTGAATACTATTTGATTGGCGGCAGTGATCTTAATAACAATGGCTATATCTGCGAGGCTGGCGAAGCATGTGGTGCTTATATCCCGTCAGGCAACCTGGAAAAGATCGATATCAACAGCAACCATAACGAACTTAGCTTCACATCCCGCTTTGGCATCGAGTTCCGCGCCACATCACTGTTTAACATATTGGATCAACTACCAGTGCCAGCACGATAGTAATGGTTCACTGAGCCACTATCTTATGAGAAAATAGCCCGACGGCTTCAGTTCCTTCACGCCGTAACAGGCAACAACAATCTATACACCATATTTAGGATCTACCATGGACTTTCCCAATACAGATGACGGTGAAATGCTGCGCGAAATGCATAAAGCAGGCATGGATCTCACCTCCCCGCATAACATCGATTTCTTTATTCATTTTGGTAAAAAGAAAGATGCCGAAAAAATGCAGACTGAAGTTGAAAACAACGGCACTGAAGCGATCTTCTCGCTAGATGAAAACGAGACTCACGATGGCTGGGTGCTATGTTGCACCATCGCAATGATCCCCCTGCATGATGACATCATCGAAGTCGAACGCGCGTTTGATAAAATCGCCGCGACACATCAGGGTGAGAGTGATGGTTGGGGAGTGTTGCAGCCAGAAGAATAATGCAACCAACAAACGCTATGCCAGGAGCCTGTGTAGCCAAGTGCCGACTCGACCAGATTCCTTGAAGCGTAAAGCGTACGATCTCCATCCACAGCACCTGAATCACTTGCCGGTCAGTGATGGCACGCTATGCGTTGCGCCAAGCACGGCTTGCTGTAGATCGTTATTCATCTGGAAATTCACTAATTGCCAAGAATCCGATCGCCATTTCAAGCGCTCCCCTAAGAGCCTGTCGGACTTAGGATGAATCTACTACGGACATGGTGCCCTTTGGGTAAAAGCCATTTTGAGTCCAACAGGCTCCTAGGCTTGCCTTAAATGATGCCAGGCGAAACCGTCCATCAAAGTACACAGTCTAATGACAAATGCGGATAACGATTAACTCTCGTCTTCGGTCTCTTTTTCACCATCCCAACCCTCTTTTTTAGCACGTGCAATGGCAACTGTGTAAATCCGCTGATGGCGTTCACGTAGATCACCAGGCAAACTACTCACCATGCAACCGTACTTATCCCACTCATCATTAACCTCATTCAACAGCACATCCATACGCCCCAGATCCCACCCTTCACATGTTTCCGTTTCAGGCAACACCCCAAACACCCAGGCATCCCGTACTATCTTGCCAACGGAGGTCATACCACCATCCGCATCTTTATCAATTCCTACGTAGCAACCTTTTGCCATATTGGTATCCTCTTAAAAATAGAAAGCCTCAACCCGCAGGGCAGAGACTTATCCATGTTACAACTGATTGTTTAATCCACGTCACCTCAAAGAGAGATGAATGAAGTGCCAGATGACACTCACATCAAAACGATTAGTCAGGCCAGACGCGTCTTGATGAAAAAATTGGCGATGCGACCTGCGCCTCGATCACCACGTCAGCCGGAGCTGAGGGGGCCTTTGCCGCGCTAGTGACGGGAATAACCGGCTGCTTTGCTTTAGCCTGGCGCACACTGTTTGCTAATTTAGAACCGACTTCTTTTTTCATGATTTCAATATTTCCTCTATCAGAGCATCAATTTCCTGCTTCGCGGGATCACCACTTTTCCCCATACAGTATACACTCGATCCTTCCAAAGCCGAACTGCGGTAGATAGCGCGACGTCGTAGACCGCTTTCTAATGCAGGAATATCAAATTCATCCAACGCCTGCCGCATCCCTCGCGACATCGCATTACGCGGTTCCA
>QIJH01000059.1 GCA_003232725.1 Chromatiaceae bacterium
GTGGTCTCACGCCACTGAATGTTGCTAAGGGAATTGCGCAGGTTCGCCCCTATGCGGTGGATGTGAGTGGCGGGGTGGAGGCGAGCAAAGGGATTAAGGATATTGCTAAGATTGGAGCGTTTGTCGAGGCGGTTCGCAGTGCGTGAGTCGGACTGAATTTAGTTTAGTTTTTTGTAACTACTCAGCTAACCCATGAAATCCACCCGTTCAGCGTTAAAAAATGATCATTTACACGTGTAAACTCACATTTTTCGCCTTGCACCTGGCAGATTTCATGAGCGATCTGAGCAGTCACTGTTAATTTTGACTACTCGCTGAGTAGTTACAGTTTTTTTCATATTAATTTAAGTAGTGAGTTTTGATGGACAATGAAGTAGCAGACCCAGCATTATTAGCGCAGCCAGATGCCAGCGGCCATTTTGGTGTTTATGGTGGCCGTTTTGTCGCTGAGACATTGATGGAACCACTGGATGAGTTGACTGTAGCCTATGGGCGGCTGAAAAACGACCCAGCGTTTCAGGCCGAATTAGACAAAGATCTGGCGCACTATGTTGGTCGCCCGTCACCACTCTATTTTGCCGAACGCTGGAGTAAACAGCTGGGCGGCGCGAAGATCTATCTGAAGCGTGAAGATCTCAATCATACCGGTGCGCATAAGATTAACAACACCATCGGTCAGGCGCTGTTGGCGAAACACCTGGGTAAAACACGCATCATTGCGGAGACCGGTGCGGGACAGCACGGGGTGGCAGCGGCGACGGTCGCGGCAAGACTGGGACTTGAATGTGTCGTCTATATGGGGGCTGAAGATGTGAAACGCCAGGCGCTCAATGTCTATCGCATGAAGTTGCTCGGTGCCGAAGTGGTGCCGGTTACTTCTGGTTCCAAAACGCTGAAAGATGCGCTCAATGAAGCGATGCGCGACTGGGTTACCAACGTTGATAACACCTTTTATATTATCGGTACCGTGGCAGGCCCACATCCGTACCCGATGTTGGTGCGTGACTTTCAGGCGATCATCGGCCGCGAGGCGAAAGAGCAGATGATGGCAGCGGAAGGGCGTCTGCCGGATGTGCTGATCGCCTGTGTCGGCGGTGGTTCCAATGCGATTGGCCTGTTTCACCCTTTTATCGACGATAAAGCGGTTGCAATGTATGGGGTCGAAGGTGGTGGTGACGGGATTGATACGCCGCGCCATGCAGCACCACTATGTGCAGGGCGTCCCGGTGTGTTGCACGGTAACCGTACTTATCTGGTTGAAGATGACAATGGTCAGATCATCGAGACTCATTCTGTTTCGGCGGGGCTTGATTATCCCGGCGTTGGCCCTGAGCATGCGTGGTTAAAAGATATCGGGCGTGCCAACTATGTTGCGGCAAGCGATGATGAGGCGCTGGCGGCTTTTCATGATCTCACCAAAATTGAAGGGATCATGCCTGCACTGGAGTCGAGCCATGCGCTTGCCTATGCCAAGAAGCTGGCGCCGACAATGGCTAAAGACAAGCTCATCATTATCAATCTTTCGGGGCGTGGCGATAAAGATATTCATACTGTGGCAGGACTTGAGGGGATTACAGTATGAGTAGAATTAAGGCTTGTTTCGAAGCGCTGAAGGCGGCCAATAAAAAAGCACTGATCCCGTTTGTGACGGCCGGTGATCCGAACCCAGGGGTGACCGTTCCATTGATGCACGCGATGGTTGAGGCGGGCGCAGATTTGCTGGAACTGGGCGTACCTTTTTCTGATCCGATGGCGGAAGGGCTAATCATTCAGAAGGCGTGCGAGCGTGCATTGGAGCACGGTACCAGCCTGCGTGATGTATTGGCGATGGTGGGTGAGTTTCGCCAGACCAATAGCACCACGCCGGTGGTGTTGATGGGGTATATGAACCCGCTTGAGGTGATGGGGTATCAGGCGTTTGCGACGGCAGCAGCTGAAGTGGGTGTTGATGGCTTGATAACCGTCGATATGCCACCGGAAGAGGCGGGTGGTTTGTTGGCTGCGCTGAAGGGGGTGGCGATCGATCCGATCTTTCTGCTGGCGCCGACTACCATTGATAAGCGCATTGCCAAAATCTGTGCTGAGACGAGTGGTTTTGTATATTATGTCTCATTAAAGGGGGTCACCGGGGCGGCCAATCTTGATCTGGCCTCAGTTGAGGCGAAGGTGGCGCAGATTCGGCAGCATACGGATCTGCCCATTGGTGTTGGCTTTGGCATTCGAGATGCAGAGACGGCGCAGCGCGTGGCGGCAGTTGCCGATGCGGTGGTGGTGGGTAGTGCGGTTGTGAATCGTGTTGCGGATAACGCCGAGTCACCCGAAAAGATTAATGAAGCGGTGGCGGCACTGTTGCGTGAAATGCGAGTGGCAATGGATGCTGATCCACCAAAGGCGGGTTGGTTTGCGAGACTATTTGGAGCAGGACATTAGATATGAGCTGGTTTGAAAAGCTGATCCCGGAAAAAATTAAAACGGAGGCGAGCAAAAAGCGTTCGATTCCGGAAGGGCTGTGGACCAAGTGTGACTCCTGTAAACAGATCCTTTACCGTGCCGAGCTAGAACGCAGCTTGGGTGTTTGTCCTAAATGTGATCATCATAGCCGCATCGGTGCGCGCCGTCGCCTGGAAAGTTTTCTGGATGAAGAGCCTCGCATGGAGCTGGCCAATGATGTTGAGCCAGTCGATATTCTGAAGTTTCGCGATGTTAAAAAATATAAAGACCGCATCACCCAGTCACAAAAAAATACAGGTGAAAAAGATGCACTGATCGTGATGATGGGGCAGATCAATGCAGTGCCACTGGTTGCAATGGCATTTGAATTTCGTTTTATGGGTGGCTCGATGGGCTCGGTGGTGGGTGAACGTTTTGTACGGGCTGCCAATGCCAGTCTTGAATACAATATCCCGTTGGTCTGCTTTTCGGCCAGTGGGGGCGCGCGTATGCAAGAGGCGCTTTTTTCCCTGATGCAGATGGCCAAGACCAGTGCGGTGCTGGCAAAGTTGCGTGAGCGCGGTATCCCGTTTATCTCTGTATTGACTGATCCTACCATGGGTGGTGTCTCGGCGAGCCTGGCGATGCTGGGTGATGTGAATATTGCGGAGCCAAAGGCGTTGATCGGTTTTGCCGGCCCACGTGTGATCCAGCAGACGGTGCGTGAAACGCTGCCGGTCGGTTTTCAGCGCAGTGAATTTTTGCTTGAACATGGCGCGGTTGACTTGATTGTGGATCGTCGTGAAATGCGTGATCGTCTTTCATCATTACTGGCGATACTGACTGCACGACCTTCGAGCAGTGATCAGATGTCGATCCCACTGACACCGCAAGAATTCGCTTAAACTTTATTACTTGTCATCACATGGGTGCGCGCTGATATGCGTTTTGATTCGCTTGATGCATGGCTTGCCTGGCAGGCGCAACTCAACCCAGCTGAGATTGAACTGGGTCTTGAGCGGGTGCGGGTTGTGTTGCATCGCCTACAGCTGGCATCCCCCTGTTTTGCGGTTATCACTATTGCTGGCACGAACGGCAAGGGGTCGAGTGCGGCGATGCTGCAGTCGATCTACCGCGCTGCTGGTTATCACGTGGGTACTTATACCTCGCCTCATCTTCAACGTTATAACGAGCGCATCACACTGAATGGTGTGGAGGCGGATGATGCGTTGTTGTGTGGCGCCTTTGAACAGATAGAGACAGCACGTTGTGCGGACAGTGATGAAATTTCTCTGACCTATTTTGAATTTGGCACGCTGGCGGCGATTGTAATCTTTCACCAGGCGGAGGTTGATATCGGTGTGCTGGAGGTTGGCCTTGGCGGGCGGCTGGATGCGGTCAATGTGATCGAGCCTGATGTGGCGCTGGTGACAATGGTAGATGTTGACCATCAAGCGTGGCTCGGTAATGACCGCGAAACGATTGCGCGTGAAAAGGCGGGTATCTACCGTGCCAATCTACCGGCAATCTGCGCTGAGCCTGAGCCCGCCCGTAGTCTAGTAGCCCATGCGGCGGCGATCGGTGCGCAATTTTATGGTCTAAACGGTCAATTTAGTTATGGTCTCGAGAGTGAGGCGAATAATGGGTCGTGGTTTTGGCAGTGTGAGGAGCGACGCTACGATGCATTGCCACCGCTGGGGTTGAGTGGTGCCTTTCAGTTACAAAATGCGGCGGGTGTGTTGATGGCGGTAACGCTGTTACAGTCTCGTTTCCCAGTAGGATTTGCCGCTGTTTCATCAGGCCTTAAGCAGGTGCAAGTGGCTGGGCGTCTGCAGCGGGTTCTGCTTAGAGGGGCGTTTGCGCAGCTTGAGTGTCTGCTGGATGTGGCGCATAACCCATCGAGCGCACTGGCCTTAAGCGAGGCACTGGCCGAGCGGCCGTGTGACGGTGAAACCCATGCTGTGGTGGGGATGCTGGAAGATAAGGATATTGGCGCGGTTATCGCGACGATGACCTCGGTAATAGAGCGCTGGCATGTGGCAAGCCTTGATACCTCTGTGTGCGAAAGAGGAGCGAGCGCTGAGGCGATCGTTGCCTGTTTGCAGGCTGTGTCTGACTCACTGACGGTTTCATCTTTTGACGATGTGGCAGGCGCGATTACTGCTGCACTGGAAAATGCCTGCGCGGGCGACCGCGTAGTGATCTTTGGTTCATTTTTTACGGTGGCGGCGGCAAAAACCTTTTTTGAGGATGTCGGGTGCTGCGCCACGAATTGAGGTAAAATCCCTGCTCCGGGATGACGAGCATGGTTAAGCAAGTGCAACTGACGAAGTGGTATTAACTGGATTAGGCCGACAAAATGCAGGAAAACAGGATTAAGCAGCGTGTGGTGGGTGGACTTGTTCTGCTAGCGCTGGCGGTTATCTTTATTCCGATGGTGCTCGATTTCCGTAAGGATTACGATCAGGTGATTAACGGTACTAATATCCCACCGAAGCCAAAAGAGATGCGTGTTGAAACCTTTGAGTTAAATCAAACGCCCCAGACAAACGTGCCGAGGTTAGCGGCAAGTGAATCGGTAGAGGAAAAATTAGCGAATCATCCGTTGGTGCAACAGAAACGTACTGCAGATGCGGTTGCAGCTAAGGCATTGCCACCACCTCCAATTAAAGCGGTGGCGGCAGTGAAGCCAGTGTCGGCATCGTTGTCGCGTGAAGGATGGACGGTGCAGGTGGGCAGTTTTGGTAATGAAAAAAATGCACAGGATTTACGTGATAAAATACGCAAGAATGGTTTTAGTGCTTTTGTTGATAGTGTGAATGTGAATGGTAAGTTAAGCCATCGTGTGCGAGTTGGCCCTGCCGCTGATAAAGAGAAAGCAAGCACCTTGAAAAAGAAATTACAAAAAGAGATGAGCCTGAAAGGGCTTGTGATCTGGCATCAGCAGTGACACAGCAGTGGATGAATAGCGCAGGAGCGATTAAGTAGTGACATTGATATGGCTT
>QIJH01000178.1 GCA_003232725.1 Chromatiaceae bacterium
GGTGCTCGTGATCAGGGCGGGGTTGCTGATGCCACGACGATTGATGCACCGTTTGGTAACCCAGGCGTCCATAATGGTGTGCTCTACCTGCCTGACCATAATAATAATCGCGTATTGGGTTACCTTAAGATTCCGACAAAAAATGATGCCGTCGCTGATTTTGTACTGGGGCAAGCCGATTTTACAACAACTGCATCGGGGTTCAGTGCGACTGAATTTTCAGGTTCACAAACTGTGTTTTTTGACCAGGGCAAAATGTTTTTGGTGAGCTATGACAATAATCGTGTGTTGATCGGCCAGCGGTGGTGTGCCTGCTGATTGGGTGGTCGGGCAGGTTAATCTTGATTCGAAGACAGCAGGTTGCAGTGCTACTGGGTTGCGTTCTCCCGAGACGGGCTGGGCAGTCGATGGTAAATTGATTGTGACTGACTCTGGCAATCATCGTGTGTTGATCTGGAATTCGATCCCGAGCCGTAACGGTGTACCGGCTGATATTGTCCTGGGGCAGCAGGATTTTATAAATTGTCAACAGAATGCAGGGATGGTGGACGAGTCAACAGCAGCAACCCTCAATTTTCCTGCCGGGGTGTGGAGTGATGGCAATCGGCTGATTATCTCAGATAAGGATAACAATCGTGTACTTATCTGGAATGACTTTCCAACAGAAAGCTTTACACCGGCTGATGTAGTGCTGGGGCAGAACTCTTTTACAACCAATGCAGCAAACGATGATGACCAGAATGGTCGTGCTGATTTAGCGCCTTCTAACCGTACATTGGCTGGCCCCTACGATGGTGTTTACTCGAATGGTGTACAGTTGTTTATTGCCGACAGCGGTAATAATCGGTTGTTACTGTGGAATAGCTTTCCAACAAACAACTTTTCTCCCGCCGACGTGGTGCTGGGTCAGGGTTCTTTTACCAATAATACGCCAAATGATGATAACCAGGATGGTGATGCTGATAACGGCCCTAGCGCTAGAACATTGAGTTCTCCAACGGGAGTGCTGTTAGTCGGGGATCAGTTGATTGTGGCGGATGGCAATAACCATCGTTACCTGGTTTATGATGGAAAGTAGTTGCGAATATGAGGCATTTACACGATACAGGCGCAAAAGAAAAATAAGCGAATATTTTCCTGATTGAAGCAGAAAGTGCTGTTAATATCCAAAGGGATACAGCGTAGCGCGCTATTGGCTCATTTTCTAATGAAAAGCAGAGGGAGTGTTAGCCATTTTTACGCGTGATTGCATCGTGCATATTGTGATGAGTGTCTCTTTCAGATGCGAAAAGCGCGTCCAGTCAGAAGTTTGACCAAAAGCTCAGATTGATCAAATTGCTGTATGTGTGTTAGATCGCGGATCTCTTCACGGGCTAACTGTTCGAGGACTAGGAGTTACTGTTGCGACTAAAGTGGTAGAGAAAGGGTGCATTATGTATACGGGGAAGTCTCGAATATACAGTCGAGTCTACGGAGTTTTTCTCACTGTTGAAAAACAATCAAAAAAAGTTGGTAACTACTCAGCGCTATTATCTAAAGAAAAGTCTTGACAGGTTTTTCTGTGTTTTTTTGGCGAGCCAACAATTACCCGACTCTGTTGTCAAATCACCTGATTCCTGCCCCTCACACTGCGTATCCGACAACAAGCTAATAGACGAATAGCCGACCGACGTAAGAAAGTTATCGCTCCGCATTAGCCTGTACAGTAAGGAAAATTCCCCCTAAAGCACCAATGATAGAATGCTGCTATTGAATTAACATCAACCCCGATTGTTATCGTGACAGTAGATAATATTGATATTGAAGCAACGCTCAGTGACTTAGCGCGATTACTAAAAGAAGACAAAAACATATCACCAGCATTGAAGTCGACAATCACTGTTTTGATGCTTGTTGTAAAACTACTGGCTAATAAACTGGGATTGAATAGTCACAATAGCAGCAAGTCCCCTTCATCTGATCAAAATCGAAAGAAAAAAAAGCAAGCAATCGCTCTGGAAAAAAGAGTGGTGGGCAAGTCGGTCACAATGGAACAACGCTTAAGCAAACCCAAGAACCTGATGATGTTAAAGAGTTGAAAATCGATCGTCGTACTTTGCCCAAGGAAAATTATGTTGACGGTGGCATCGTGGCAAGACAAGTATTCGACATTGATATTTCTCGATACGTTATCGAATATCAGGCGCAAGTGTTGATCAACAAAGAAACAGGTAGAAAACATACCGCCCCTTTTCCAAAGGGTGTGACTCAGGCAGTTCAATACGGCAACAAGATCAAAGCGCATGCGGTATATCTCTCACAATACCCATTATTAACTTATAAGCGAGTGCAAGAATATTTCTCTGATCAACTGGGAATCCCGGTCAGCGAAGGCTCATTACACAATTGTTTTTACAGCCTCAATTCACGCTGATTTCACGATGCTCGCACCTGATGACACCAATACCATGACCACGCTCTAAGGAGGTGATGGTGAGGTTTGAGTTGGCACAGATGGGGCTTTCATCACATTTGGAGTGAGTTTGGAGATGTCCGACTCACCGTCTACCTTCAGTAATAGCCGATTGATTTTTCCGTCCGATAACGCCTCTCCACTGTAAGTAAACAGCAACTCTTTAGTAAAACCCTGCACGGTAACGCCAAAAATGTCCGCAAGATACTGAAGGAACTCACCAGACAATGCTGCCTTACAAGCATAGACGGTAATCCGCGCATCTTTAGCAAACCGAGCTTTTACATCTGACCAAGGGGCGATCTTACCGCTCTCTAACAATATCCCGTTATTTTTGAAACCCTCTAGAACGGCCTCTTCCAGTTCCTCGTCGAAGTAAACAGCACCAACTTCGATCGTCCCTTTCAGCCCAATACTGTTGCTCGATCCATGAGTCATGAAGTTCAATTGGGTGATACTGCCTTTGGGCTGCATAAACACAAAATTAATGAAGCTGCTGGTGTAACCGATAACATTGTAGCTCTTCCCCTTTGCACCGCTGTTCTTAATCGCTGCGCCAAAATCTTCAGTACTGGGAAACCAGTCGCCGCTGGCGAGGGTGTTAATCTCTTCTTGATCCGATGACCAAGGTTTAGGGAAATCCCCAACGGCCCATATAGTCTTAAGCTTCACATTTTTTTTCGAGCCAAGCACTTCTTCTGCCTTGTTCGTCACTCGGTCACGAATGGTCTCGGCGCTAATAGCGGTTTTACTAAGGATTCGAGCTAGTGTCGTCATTTGATCTACCTTCCTCTTCCTCATTTTCTTTCTTGGCACCCGGTTCGCAACAAAAGACCGTACGGAACAGGCTTCCCTGTTCTTCATGGCCATGGCGTACAACATCACGACCCAAAGCCATTTTATCAATTTCCTCTTGTTTCATGGCATTATTAAGCGCCATTTCACGAATCGTTTCGACCTGCAAACTGGCTGAGTAGGTATCAAGCAGCCCAGCGTCGCCATCGCCACCTTGACCGAGGAAACCATCAACGACCACGCCTTCCGTACGCATGGTAATTACATTTTCCCTCAGCACCACACCCGGTACTTCAATAAACTCGCGGCCCTCAAGGGCAGTCTTCAACGATTTATTAATCCGAAGATAAGACACACTCTCGGGTAAACTGATGTCTAAACCATTGATGGTAGTGGTCGGAAACTCCAAGTTCAACTGCTCCAGAAACTGTTGCGGTTCATCACGATAGTCAAATATGTAATAGAGCTCACGAATGATGCCCTCCAACACATTCGTCCGCACTTCGGGATCATCAGCAAAATACTCATCCAAAAACTTATCAAGCTCATGAATCGCAAACTGCGGATATGGACCTGGTGTTTCATCGTACAGCGCGATCTTCACATCGGTCAGATGCAACACCGAGATGTATTCTTGTATCATTTGACGAAACACCAAGTTGAGTGTACGACTGACGTTCACGTTTTCAATTTGCCGTTCAATCGTTCGTTCTGATCCCTGCTCAGCAACGGCAGAAGTGCTTTGTTCTTGGCTGGTGTTGATCTCTACATCTCGTTTTGACGAGGCGCGTGAGGAATGCTTGAATAGAGCATTAGATACCGTACTGGAAAAGGACTCCCGCGCACTGCGTGTACCCCATTCTCCGGTAGTTTCGTTTAAGTTTTCCGAGGCACCACTGCCACCTGCTTCGACTAATCCCCAAAGCACCTTAGCACTACCACTGCCTTCCTTTTTGCTAAGGTTCTTCTGTGAATTCAGGATGTCCGCTTCGCTTTCTGTGTATTTGTTCGACGATTCACTCTGAATGCTATTCTCAAAATCGATGGCCGCTTCTTCGGTCACTGAATCAAGGACAGATGAACCGAAATTGACTTTCGAATCCTCTTTTTGAATTGTTTTTTTGTAAGTCTTCATCGATATCTTGGTTTTTTCACCAGGAAACAAAGAGAAGGTTTTAATTACTCTGCCGGCACCATAGTTACCCAGAAAAGTTGATATCTGCAGCTTCTCGAAGAAAAGTATTTTAGGAAACACCCGTTCTGGCGGGCGAGGCCGTGGTTGAATGATGTCGAAGCCCCCAGTAAAACCGAGCATGCCTTCAGTAGGTTTGTAAATTAAGCTAGTGGGATACTGCTCATAAACCTCGGCCACCGCTTTAAAGTTCGTCACCGTTGCTACACGATCACTTTTAGGTATAAGAGTCAGATCATCGATCCGTAAATCTGGTGGGACTGGAGTGGGTCGCTTAGTCTTTTTATCGGCATTTTCTCGAAGTTCTGCAAGTGTGGTTTCGTTCAGCAAGTTCTCATTGATGTCGATGGAAATAACACTGACGCCAACATGGTTTGTGGATTCCGGGATTGAATAACTTAGCCGGGGAGCTTGGTCAGCATCTTCTCCCAGGCGAATGAATGGGGCACCGTTCTCGTTCATCGTAATCTCCTGTTACAAAATTTTTTCTTCATGATATTTGCCACATCCTCTTTAAAATATCTCCTCTAAGTGACGTTGAGTAGAAATTTCAATCATTCCCAACTGCCCCAAATTTGGACAGCGCTTTTTAGTATAGGAAATAGTTAGCTGGATTAGACGAACTGAATGCTATCACTCATGCCAGACTTAATTACAGTCAGTACTAATCGAATTCACGCTGTTTTAACGCTGATTTCACGGTGCCCACCTGACTGCAACATATTCATCCAGTCATTTTTTAAACATGTGACTATCTTTGAAAGAAACCAGACGTGTATCAAAGATATAATGTATGAATGCCCGCTTTTTAAAAGCGTTACCCATAAAATATAGAACACGCTATTTTAAAAATATTTTATACTCATTACGCTCCTGCCTGAATTGCACTGAACCTTTATCCAGATTCTGTGTATGAAACATGCGTTCCCTTAAGCTACGAGTTGATT
>QIJH01000257.1 GCA_003232725.1 Chromatiaceae bacterium
ATCGAATCCAAGATAGGCCGCTATAACCGGTACGGTTGGCAGCAGATATATATATACTTGGTTCCTCAGCCTGCCAAAATAGAGAATAGCCATTAGGAAAATCAGAAGGGGAAACTCCAGCACGACAAGCTGGGGCCTGACGAAGCCGATATCAACCCAGAGTGGTGAGATGTTAATGTAGAGGAATACGATGAGCGTCGTAACGAAAAGATAGAAGATGAAATCTTTCAAGAAGGAATTCATGTATAGCATGTGATAGTGGCGATCCATTTCTGGGGTTACTGACATCGGTCAGAGGTTATGATTTATCCTGCATATGATCTCGAGGATCGTGCCCGGGGAGGGTGTAAACAATTCTGTGTAACTGCCATAGTTAAATATAATCAGTTAGTCGTTCTTCAAACTCAATAATAAACCGCCGGTTTCCAATTCCTAATGGGCATCGTACCCAAAACACTTCGCGGGGGCAGACTCTCCATTTTTTAGATGCTTGTTGAATCGCTAAATATATCACTTTCTTTGCCGAGTCATCCGTCGGAAAAAGTTTTCTTTTCTTGGTTGTCTTGCGAATAACGCTGTTCAATGACATTAGTGGTGTAAATCGCTTTGGGTATATCAAGCGGCATTTGAATTATTAGCGAGGCTAAGTTCGGATAAGTTCTCAAAGGAAATATCAGAGGCGATACAATTTGACAGACTAGCAAACGCATTCAAACCGTAGTTTGCGAGTCAATTTTAGCTCTATATGGCATAACAAGGTGGCCGAGGATAAAACTCGTACACTGCGCTTCAGCCGCCTCCAACCCGGACTGAAAAACCGATTCTGTTTTCTGAGCTTTGAATTCTATTGGGATTCAGATAAGCAAGGGAAGCCGCGTTTGTTCCGTCGAACGGGTAGAGAAGCTTAACCGGATATCTATCTCAAGAAACCCAAAAGTACGCATTTAATTCAGCAAATTAGTGGTTTTTGCTAAGATGGGTAGCCAGTTAATCTGGTTAATCTAATCCATTGGTCTTCTACTCACCAAAAATATTATTGCATTTCCTGGGAAACATAAAAGAGAGTGATCTACACGCTTATTTACGTTTAAGATGGTACTGGAGAGTGCTTGATTGATGGGCTTATGATCCTAGTTCAGCCAGCAGTTGTCGCGTCATCTGCTGTGCTTGTGATAGATAACCTGCACCAAATAGATTGAGATGGTTGAGGATGTGGTAGAGATTATAGAGCATCTTGCGAGTTTGATAGCCGCTCTCTAGTGGAAAGGCATTTTGATAGGCGCGATAGAATTCACTGTGGAAACCACCAAAAAGTTCGGTCATGGCGATGTCGGCTTCCCGGTCGCCATAATAACAGGCGGGGTCA
Organism: Chromatiaceae bacterium; assembly: GCA_003232725.1. GTDB lineage: Bacteria > Pseudomonadota > Gammaproteobacteria > SZUA-140 > SZUA-140 > SZUA-76. Next base: position 1,367 of record QIJH01000257.1, read on the forward strand.
AAGATAGTGGGAGCGCCATTCTGGTCGAAGCAGTAGTTACCTGACCATAGGTCACCATGTAGTAAGGATGGTTGTGGGGTATAGCCATCAAACAGTCTTCCTAGGCGCGCCATCAGCCTTTCCCCGTCTGTTTGTAGTGCTCCTCCAAAGCCGTTTTGAGCGGCGAGTGTTAACTGAAAGCCGAGGCGCTGTTCACGCCAGAAGTCGATCCAGTTTGATGTGTGTGGGTTTGGCTGAATGGTCGAGCCGATGGTGTTGTCCTGATACCAGCCAAAATAATCAAAGCGCTTGCGATGCATTGCGGCCAACTGTTCACCCAACCGGACGTGGTTGTGAGGGCTGTTGGTGGTGTCGATATAACGCATCACCAGAAAGGTGTGGTTGGCTGCGATGCCAGTGCAGAGAGGCTGCGGAGCGGATATCGTCTCTGTTGCGAGAATTGCCTGTAATCCCGTATATTCGGCATCAAACATTGCCTGGCCGTTATCATCATTAAGCTTGATGAAGTAGCGTTGTTTATCCCCTGCCAATAAAAAGGTCTGATTAACGCAGCCACCACTAATGGTTGTACGCCGCCTTATTTTGAAGGGCTGAGAGCTGCTTTTGCTGATCGCTTTTTCGATAATATCCCACATCAGATCAATATACGCGCAGTGGTGGCTGAGTGGTATAGTGGCGCAACGGGACGTGCTATTTTCATTACATTTATAGCGGGATTGATGCGCATTTTGTTTCGCAGATGAGCGCGTTATGATGCAGTGCAACGGTGAAATTCTTTCAGTTGAAATGACAAGCGGGGAGTAACGTGGACAAGATTCTTCTACGGTTTATTGATATCTGTCGTTTAAAGGCGGCCCCGCAGGATTTGCCCTCTTCCAAATTACTAATGGGGGTTACGCTGTTTGCATATGGTGCGATGGCACTGTTTCTGACTGTGGGAGATATGGGTCTTGGTACCGCAATACAGATAGGCGTTGCTGACGCACTGTTGCTCGCCGGTCTTGCCTATATCATGCTGTGGGTACGCGATGTCACTGAACGGTATGTGCAGATGGTGACCGCGATGGCCGGTAGTTGCGCACTGCTTGAGCTGTTGTTATGGCCGCTGTTGATGTTGCAGCAGTATGGCGCCAATGACGGTGGGATGTTTTTTGTTGTGATTGCAATCATTTTGTTATGGGCATGGCTCATCTGGGAGGTGGCAATTATTGCTAATATCATTAAACATGGCCTGGATGCCTCGATCTGGATGGCGTTGATCATCTCATTGTTCTATATTTTTATTTCATACGGTGCGATGCGCACGCTTTTTTTCACTCCGGAAGTGGCGACAGTGGCGCTGCCGGTTACCTGATTTATTCGACGTTTATTGTGTAAGGCTTAAGCAAAGATGCATGTCCACATTTTAGGAATCTGCGGTACTTTCATGGGTGGCATTGCGCTATTGGCGCGCCAGCTGGGTTATGAGGTGAGTGGTTCGGATGCTAATGTCTATCCACCGATGAGCACGCAACTGGCATCGAAAGGAATCTTGCTGTCTGATGGTTATGACACTGTCGCGCTTGATCCTGCACCCGATCTGGTAGTGATTGGTAACGCAATGTCACGTGGCAACCCGATGGTCGAGTATGTGCTTGATCGCAATCTGCCCTATATCTCTGGTCCGGCCTTTTTGGCGCAATATATTCTGCGTGATCGCTGGGTGCTGGGGGTTGCCGGCACTCACGGAAAGACCACCACCGCCAGCATGGTGGCGTGGATTCTGGAATACGCTAAATTAAAGCCGGGATTTCTGATTGGTGGCATCCCTAAAAACTTCGGCATCTCAGCGCGCCTCGGTGATGCCCCATTTTTTGTAGTCGAAGCGGATGAATATGATTCTGCTTTTTTCGATAAACGCTCCAAGTTTATTCATTATCAGTCACGCACGTTGATTTTGAACAATCTTGAATTTGATCATGCCGATATCTTTGATGACCTCGATGCGATTAAACGTCAGTTTCACCACCTGGTGCGCACCGTGCCGCAAAATGGCTTGATTGTGGTGTCGGGCGATGATGATAATATCAACGATGTGCTGGATCAAGGGTGCTGGACGCCGGTTGAGCCGTTTTCTTCACCAGCAGGTTGGGAGGCGAAAAATCTCTCTGAGGACGGTGGCAGCTTTGATGTCTATTTGAAAGGTGCAAAGCAAGGGCGCATCGAGTGGGGTTTGATGGGGCAGCATAACATCAATAATGCGATTGCGGCGATTGCGGCAGCACGCCATGGCGGCGTGATGGTGCACCATGCAATCGATGCGCTAGCTGGGTTTCAGAACGTAAAACGGCGCATGGAAAAATACGGTGAGGTGAATGGGGTGCATATCTATGATGATTTTGCCCACCATCCCACTGCGATCACGATGACGCTTGAAGGACTGCGCCGACAGGTGGGTAGTGAATGTATTGTTGCAATACTGGAGCCACGCTCGAATACGATGCAGATGGGGGTACATAAAGAGACGCTTGCGGCAGCGTTTGCTGCGGCTGATGAGGTGGTGCTGTTTCAACCCGACAAGAGTGTATGTTCCATGCAAGAGATTGCAGCAGGCATTGGTGCTCATGCGCAGGTGTTTGATGATATTGATGCCATTGTTACGCAGGTGACGCATGAGGCCACCGTAGGCACGCATCTATTAGTGATGAGTAATGGTGCTTTTGGTGGTATTCATCAAAAATTGATCGATGCGCTTGCATTGAAGTCGAGGGGATAAAATGAGCCGTCATTCAATTACCCTGGCGATGACTGGTGCCTCGGGAGCGCAGTATGGCTTGCGTCTATTGCAGTGCCTGCTGGAGGCGGGCGAGCAGGTTTATCTGATGGTTTCATCGCCTGCTCAGGTGGTGTTGGCGATGGAGACAGATCTGAACGTACCCGGCAGCCCGAAAGAGATGCAGGCTTTTTTTACGGCGCTTTATAACGCCAAACCTGACCAGTTGAAGGTCTATGGTAAGGAGCAGTGGTCGTCACCAGTAGCGAGTGGTTCTGGCTCATCACGTGCGATGGTGGTCTGTCCCTGTACCAGTGCAATGTTATCGGCGGTGGCGACGGGTGCGAGTAGTTCACTGATGGAACGCGCCGCAGATGTGGCAATCAAAGAGCAACGTAAATTAATTTTGGTGCATCGTGAGACGCCGGTATCGGCGATTCATCTTGAGAATATGTTGAAGCTGGCACGCCTGGGGGTGACGATACTGCCCGCGAATCCGGGTTTTTATCAGGCGCCTAAAACGATTGATGATCTGGTGGACTTTATTGTCGCCCGCATTCTGGATCACCTGGAGATTGAACACGCCCTGTTGCCGCGTTGGGGTGACAATTAAGCTGGATTTAGCGCACCAGCCCTATTGCAGGGCTGGTGTTAACAAACGAATTACTTGATTTTTGAAAGGTACTCGTTGATACGGTCAGCACCCATCGCCATGCCAGCGGTGAGTTTTTCTCCGGCTGCTTTGGCTGCAGTCAGGTTTGTGGCTTCACCCACCTGAATCACACCGACCATGCCAAGGAATTTGTGCAGGTCACATTCGTAAAGATAAACGCCTTCTTTATCGACGGTCACGGTGATGTCCTGGCTGACTTCACCTTTCCAGTTTGTTGCACCTTCAGGGATATGGCGTGAGATATTGTTGTGGCCAATGTCGGTTGAGACAAACTTGATGGTGTCACCTTTATTGACTTTAACAAAGGCGGGCTCAAAGACCATGATGTTGCCAT
>QIJH01000240.1 GCA_003232725.1 Chromatiaceae bacterium
GCTCGAAAATGGTTGCAGAAAACCCACTTGTTGTGTCTGAGATGTGATCGACAACTTTCCAATCACTAACGAAGTCTGCGGCTTGGGCAAGAGAAAATTTCTCTGCTGTTAAGGCAGCAATAACATCATTATCATTAACTATCAAATTCCCACTATTATCAATAAAATCAGCGTATGCGGCTTCTGCTATCTGAGCCTGTTGAAACAAAGATGTAATCGAACTCATTGATCTTTCCCCATGAAGTTATTTCGATAATTTCTCAATGCATCTTGGTTATATCCACCATCATTACAGTGTCTATTCTCAAGCCAAAACTTCCACCCTGACCAACCGGCCTGCCGCCTTTCTTGTGATGTAAAAAAGTCCGTATACCTTGCCATCACTGTGTTGTATTTTACGTCTACAACCTCCTGTTCGTGGCGCCACCGATTGAATAAGAATTTTCCGTTGTATTTAATCACCCAGCTAAACCGCTCGTTTAAATAATATGTGTCGATATAATTCTGCATATCGCCCTGTCGTGCTGGTGACTCACCCTTATTCGCCACCAATCCCTCCATCACCCCCAAATTCTCTGCTTTCCACTCATCAACAGTCTTATACACCCAAAAACCCGCTTCTTTTTCGCAGTAATACTTATGTGCCACAACAGTTGGCACCCAGTCCCAAAAAGGAATCAGATACATCATCAATGCCGCACTCAACCCCCAGCGTTTGGTACTCTTGCCATGTGTCCGGGCATAGTGAACAACAGGTACAATAACATCGCGCCTATCACTACAACCCCCATAACACGTTCTCCCTGTGATTGTTTTGAGTTGGCAAAATCGTGGGCATAATTCTCTCTCCTAAACATCATCCTATCGCTCCCTGACACTCTCATCCACATACCGCATCATCGGACTAAAAATATACTCAATCAAACGCCGCTTGCCGGTTTTTATCTCTACCGTCACGGCCATGCCGGGGCTCAGGCTCACCATTTTCGCCCCCACCTGAATCACATTATCTTTAAGCAATACACGCGCGGTATAGATCAGCCCCAGTTTTTCATCGGCTACGGCATCCATCGACACGCTGCTTAACTGTGCGTCTATCAATCCATATTTAGTGAATGGAAAAGCTTCAACTTTGACCTCTGCCGCCTGCCCGGCAAAGACAAAGCCGATATCTTTATTGGCGATCATCGCCTCTACCTCAATGTTATACTCCTGCGGTACCACGACCATCAGCGCCTGTGCTGGTGTTACCACGCCACCGACGGTATGCACTGCCAATTGCTGCACTACGCCTGAGACTGGTGCGGTGAGTTGTTGCAGGCGACTGCGCTGGCTCGCCTTGATCAGCTCCTGCTCCAGCCCTGCAACACGGCGCTTCGCTTCGGTGAGCTGCGCCAACGCCGCGTTCATAAACTCAGCCTCTGCCGCTTCGCGCTGAAACTTAATTTGTCGAATCGCCGCACGAATCCCCTTTAACTGCTCGCGACTCGACAAAAGGTCTTGCTGTGTTTCAATACGCGATACTTCTACTTCAATAAATATGTCGCGCGCCACCAACTCTTCAGCCAACAGCTCTTTTAATGAATCAACCCGTTCAGTAATCAGCGGCAATGTCGCGTCAAGTTTATCCACCACCGCCTGTGTGGCCGAGAGTTCTGCCTGCTTTCCCTGAATATCATTCTCCAGACTACCCAGGCGTGAACGCTGTTCATGCAGTTGGCTATTCAGTAGTTTTTGATAAGTGGCGATCACTTCTACACTCGCTGCTTCAGGCCAACGAGGCGCAACGCTGCTTTTCATCCCTGTTTCACTGGCGCTTATCAGTGCCGCCGCCCGCACCTGCTCAAGCTGAGCATTCAATAACTCTTTATCAACACTCTCATGATCTGCATTGGCATTGGTGGCATCCAGTTCAATCAGCACATCACCTTGACTAACCGCCTGCCCCTCTTTCACCAAAATCGAACGGACCGTGCCGATCTCCAGCGGCTGGATCACCTTGATGCGATCACTCGGAATGATCTTCCCCTGTGCCGTCGTCACAATATCGATTTTACCCACAAAGGCCCACACCACCGCGATGGTAAACAACAGCGCGATACAGCCACTGATCAATCGGCCGAGCGGTGACGGCGGCGTTTCCTGAATCTCCAGCGCAGCTGGCAGGAACTCATGTTCATCTCTGTTGTTTTGTTTTGCCATCCATTAAACAGCCTCTAAGTTAAGCAGCCTCTGATTAAGCCTGAGCAATAAAGGTTGAACGCTATCGATGTGCCGCTGTTATTTCTGATGGCGACTCGCCACTGCCTTTATTGGCATCAGCCGCATTGTCTGCTGGCACTATTTCACCGTTCTGCAATGCCGCCTGCGCTTCATTGCTACTCTGGAGTATCGAGTGGGCGTGTTGGTCCAGCCGTTTTGCCAGCGCGGCCATCTGTTCGCGCATCGCCTGCGCCTGCTCCGTATCGACCAGGCCTCGTTTGGCTGCACGCTGTAGCCAGTAACTCGCAGGCGTCAGATACTTTCTGGCATTCGAGATAAATTGCATATGCTCCTTGATACTTTTTCGCCCCAGACTCATCACCAATTGCAGGCCGATACCATCGAGCGCCTGCGTGAGTGGTAGACCAATACTCGATTTTGCAAACTCACCCCACTCGGCTGTCATTTGCCAGGCACTGTCTGCAAGTGCCTCTGCCAATTGGTTGGCCTGCGTAATGTTCTGCTGCTGTTCGTTTTTTTCAGTCGTCATCTTTTAATCCTCTCTTATTACATTATCCAAGACCTTTGAACGACTGTTCTTTTACCCTCTGGCGGCATTAAAAGCAGATTCAATCGGTCATTTATGGTTAATCACTGCTCGTACAAAGGTCGCTATCTAATTAATATTGGTTAAGTCGTCTTTTACACCACCCGTTTGATATTGATAGAGCTTCGCATAGTGTCCCTGCTGTTTTATCAATTGACGATGGTTGCCATCTTCTGCAATCTCGCCATTATCAACGACGATGATACGATCGGCCTGACGTACGGCGCTGAGGCGGTGGGCGATAATAATCACGGTACGGCCTTTACAAATTTGCTGCATGTTGTCTTGTATGATGCGTTCCGATTCATAATCGAGCGCGCTGGTCGCTTCATCAAAAATAAGAATGCGCGGATCGCTTACCAGTGCGCGTGCGATGGCAATACGTTGCCGTTGTCCACCGGAGAGATTACCGCCATGTTCACCCACCAGGGTGTCGTAGCCTTCGGGCAGTTCAAGGATGAAGTCATGCGCACCCGCCAGTTTGGCGGCCTGCACCACGCGCTCCATTGGCATACCGGGATCACTCAACGCGATGTTCTCCCGCACCGGGCGATTAAAAAGCATATTTTCCTGCAGCACCACGCCGAGCTGCCGCCGTAACCAGCCAGGATCGACCATCGCAAGATCAACACCATCCACCAGTACCCTGCCGCTCTCCGGTACATAGAGTCGCTGCACCAGTTTAGTCAGTGTGCTTTTACCAGAGCCGGAACGGCCAACGATACCGAGCACCTGCCCCGCTGGGATCTCCAGCGAGAGGTGACGCAGCACCTCTGGCGTATCATGGCGATAACGAAAGGTGACATTATCAAAGGTCACCCGCCCTTCAAGCGGTGGCAGTGTACTGCGATTGGGATTGTAACCGGGTTCGCACGGGGCATTGAGTATATCGCCCAGACGCTCGACAGAAATCCCTGCCTGCTGAAAGTCCTGCCACAACTGCACCAGCCGCAAGATCGGGCCGCTCACACGTGCGGCCAGCATATTAAAGGCGATCAACTGACCAATGCTGAGTGAACCCTCAATCACCAGACGCGCACCAAACCATAGTGTTAGCACCACCACCACTTTATTGATAAACGAGGCACATTGGCTCGTGATGTTGCCCAGGTTCGTCGCCTTGAAACTCGCCTTAACATAACCCGCTAGCTGCTCTTCCCAACGTCGCTGCATCTGCGGTTCTACCGCCATCGACTTGAGGGTTTCGATGCCACTAATGCTTTCCACCAGAAAGGCCTGATTCTCTGCGCCACGACTGAACTTCTCTTCAACCCTGGCACGCAAGATGGGGGTAATGATGACTGACAGGAGAATATAAAAAGGGATGGAACCCAGTACAATATAGGTGAGTATCGGGCTGTAGTAATACATAACGACAAGAAACACCACCGTAAAGAGTAGATCAATCACGAGTGTTAAAGCCGAGCCAGTGAGGAAGTTTCTAATATTTTCCAGTTCTCTCACGCGGGCGACTGTGTCACCCACCCGCCTCGCACCAAAATAGCTGATAGGCAGTGCTTGCAGGTGACTAAAGAGCTTGGAACCCAACCCCACATCGATACGCTGTGCAGTATGAGAAAACAGGTAAGTTCTCAGGCCACCCAGCACCACTTCAAAAAGTGAGACGACAATCAAACCAAAGGCGAGTACGTCTAGCGTGGTCAACCCTCGGTGTACGAGTACTTTATCGATTACCACCTGAAAAAACAGCGGTGTTACCAACGCCAGTAACTGGATAAAAAATGACGCCAGCAACACTTCGCCAAAGAGCTTGCGGTATTTGAGAATGGCCGGGATAAACCATTTAAAGTCAAATTTCCTTTCGCCAATCCCCACCCCTGATCGTCGCGTAAACAGAATCAGCTCACCGTTCCACATCTCTTCAAACATTGCTTTAGATAGCGTCAACGGACGTTTCTCCAGTGAGTCCTGAATCAGAACCTTTTCACTGCCATCACTCACATCAATCTTAGCCAGGATGAAATAGTGTCCATCTGTATGCTGTGCAATGGCTGGTAATTGAAGACGCTCAAGACATGACCAGTCGGATGTCACACAACGTGCCTTCAACCCCTGAAGTTTGGATGCACGCAAAATTTCAGTCGAGCCAAAAACCTGATCCGACTGACCAAATTGATGTTGTAATTGCGCTGCGTCAGCAGGCTGATTATAAAATCGACTGATAATAACAAGGCAATTTAAGCCTGTGTCAATCGATTCAACCACAATATGAGACACTACAGTATTCCTTCCTCAACAAAATGCTGTCACGTTATAAATTCGAAGATCTATATATATTAATATCTAAATACTTTACTCACTAAAAACGCCCATCACCAGCACCACGCCGGAGGCGTAGCCAAGCTACCAATCATCGTCATTTATTATTATCATAATAATGAGGCCTCTGCACGAACACTTGAGAACTAAGCTCGATAATTTGAGATAATAGCTTAAATTCATGGTACTTCCCGGAAAAAAGACAATGGCATAGAAAAACCTTAAGCAGCACAGTTTGACAGAATCGATGCTCATTGATCATGTTCAAAGCACTCTTAACTTCAAAGTTGAATTCCGTCTTAATTTTTCATAACACGTTGCAATACAACGAAACTATTTGAACTTCTGGAATAAACGCTCAATCAAATTCCGTTCCTTATGGGCACCTCTATTAATTCTGGGCGTGGCAGATTGAATTCAAAATTCGTTACATCAAGGCGTCAATAGCAGGTAATACCCAAGGGGGCACACATTGCCAAAATTGACAACGCTGATGGTGCGGATTTGGAATTTAAGCTGCGCGTTCATGAATTAATAGAGGCGCCCTTATGCAATTCCCGATCATATCCTCGTTCTTCCTTGCGATTTCACCGTGGAGGTATCACTGCAACCGCCCCGGTTTTTCAACCACCTCAACAAACTCATCACGGTCATATCCCTAGTTTTCCCCGCAAGGGCTGCTGGACAGCGTCAACAACCGACTGCTGGTGGTGGATTCAGGCCTGGACACCGTGGTGGCGGTGAATCTGGTGAATGGACAGCGCGTGATCCTGTCACGATAACGGCTAAGGCAGCTCATTTAGCACCAGAAGCTACGCCTCCACCTTCTCAGACAGGGCGCGCGATATGTAGATTTATCAGACCAGCATACTTTGCTATAATCCTCCCATTATCGGCAAACCAACCTACCTACACCCCAGAGTAACTCATGAATAAACAACCCAAGGCCGTCGCCCTTATCTCAGGCGGACTCGATTCCATGCTGGCTGTCAAAGTTTTGCAGCAACAGGGCATCCACGTTGAAG
>QIJH01000029.1 GCA_003232725.1 Chromatiaceae bacterium
GCGATTATGTCTGGATCGGGACATCAGGTGGTGTGATTCGTTACAACACCATTGATGACCAATATGATGTCTTTGATAACCGTATCGAAGGAGTGCTGTCGAATGGCGTGTTTCACGTGAGTCGAATCGATAACAAACTGGCAGTGGGAACGTATGGTGGTGGCCTGTCGGTGATGGATATCGAGACCAGTGTCTGGACAAATTACAATATTCCCAATGGTCTGGCAGATCAGTTTGTTTATGATCTGCAAAAGACCAGCAACGGCGATATCTGGATTGCGACCTGGTCTGGTGCGAATCGCATCCGCGGTGGGGATCTGGATGACAACTCAAAGTGGGATATGTTTACCGTTGAAAATACCAATGGTGGCATTCCAAACCCCTGGGTTTACGGGGTGGAAGAGGGATTAAATGGTGATATCTGGCTTGCCACGGAAGAAGGCCTCGCATTATATCGTGGCGGCAAGTGGCAAAACTGGCAGCATAAAGATGGTCTGGGTGCGCCGATCGACGTGGTGCGTGATGCGATCACGTCAAGAAATGATCCTGCCAAAGCATCTCAACATCATGCACGCCAAAAGACCGAACAAGGATTAGAGGATGTGGATATTGCGTATAACCCAAACTACATCATCTCATTGGCGGTCGATAGTGATGGCATCGTCTGGGCGGGTACCTGGGGCGGTGGTCTGGCCCGCTTTGATGGTGAAAACTGGATCAACTACACCACTGCAGATGGTCTGCCAGGAAATCATATTTTTATGTTGCATATCGATATCGATGGACAGCTCTGGATCGGCACTAGCAAAGGTCTAGCGCGCTTTAAAAAAGAAGGTGAAGGGTTTGATGTGATGACGACCATGGATGGCCTGTTTGCCAACAACGTTTTTTCAATGGCTAAAGCAGCGGATGGCACGATGTGGATCGGCAGCTTTGGTGGTGTTGCAAAACTCAGGAGCCATTGATTAATGCCATCCTGTTGTCGATAGAAAATAAAACGAATGGCAGCTACCAGGTGATGTGGTCAAGTAAACCTGCGCCCTTTATAAAGGGAACCCATTAATCTTTCTGCCCAAAACAGATGTAATCCCATAAAATAGCTGTTCTGAAGAATATTTGTAAAACAGCAGAGGCCGTTTGAGTGGAGATGCAACAACTGATTGCGCTGGATAATGCACATGTTTGGCACCCCTATAGTGCCATCGGCGCTGATTTGCCGATCTTTCCTGTTATCTCTGCAAATGGGGTGTACCTTAAACTTACTGATGGACGTGAATTGATCGACGGCATGTCATCATGGTGGTCGGCAATTCACGGTTACAATCATCCGCTGATGAATGCCGCATTGCAGGCACAGATCGAAAAGATGTCGCACGTGATGTTTGGTGGGTTGACTCATGAACCCGCCGTCACGCTTGCGACACGTCTGATTGAGCTAACCCCTGCACCACTACAAACCGTCTTTTTTTCCGACTCCGGTTCAGTTGCTGTTGAAGTGGCGATGAAGATGGCGATTCAATACTGGCATGCCAAAGGGCACCCTGCTAAACAACGCTTTCTAACGCTACGCAACGGTTACCACGGCGACACCTTTGGCGCGATGTCGGTGTGTGATCCGGTGACTGGCATGCATTCACTGTTTAGTGATGTATTAACTCAGCAATACTTTGTTGACGCTCCTACTTGCCGTTTTGGCGAAATGAGTGGTGATGATGAGATCGCACCGCTCAAACAGCAGCTGATGCAACATGGCGCTAACATTGCCGCGATCATTTTAGAGCCCATCGTGCAGGCGACGGGTGGTATGAACTTCTACGCAGCCGACTATCTGCGTCGCGTGCGCGCATTGTGTGATGAGTTTGGTCTGTTGCTCATCTGTGATGAGATTGCCACCGGCTTTGCCCGCACCGGAAAGATGTTTGCGTGTGAACATGCTGCTATCTCACCGGACATTATCTGTGTAGGTAAAGCGTTGACCGGCGGCTATCTCACCCTGGCCGCAACACTGACAACCGTTGAAATTAGCGCAATGATTAGTAACGGTGAGCCGGGGCTATTTATGCATGGGCCGACCTTTATGGCAAACCCGCTGGCGTGTAGTGCCGCGTTGGCAAGTCTCAAATTGCTGACTGAATCAGATTGGTCATCTAATATTTCACGTATCGAATCAGGTCTGAAGGGTGGCCTTGCTCCCTGCCGAGAATTGGCATCGGTTGCCGATGTTCGCGTACTGGGTGGGATTGGGGTGGTTGAGTTAATGCAGCCTGTCGATATGAAAACGATTCAGCCACTGTTTGTTGAGCAGGGTGTATGGGTGCGCCCATTTGGCAAACTGGTCTATCTGATGCCGCCGTATTTGATCTCAGATCATGATCTGGCAGCGCTCACAGCGGCAGTGGTCAAGGTTGTTGAATCCTCATAGTGGTTAGTTTATGCGTTCGGTTGACTGTTCGGGGTTAATTTAACTGGCAACCACTAGCGCTAAAGGTACCGTTATTGATGCCATCGTTCCAGACTCCGCCAAGGATTATACCATCTGGGAGTGTGAACGTTCCGTCGATAATTGTTCCGCTGATAGTCGTGCCGCTGGCGGTTATTATTCGCAGGCCGCTGACGCCTGGGTTGGCGATGCCGCTCAGGCTCTCCATTGTGTTGTTGACAATACTGTAAGCAATGCCGGTTACGTTGTTGCTACTATCAATGTCAAAGGTATACAGGCCGGCATCGTTTGTACGATCAGGATCGGCTGCGCTGATATATTCAGCTGTAAAACGATAGAGCGCATCCGCAGCACCACCAATGCGTGTACCGGAAAATGTGCCCGATGCAGCTGTCGGAATGCTCTTTTCCCATTCTCCTTGGGTGCTGTCAGGGGTGGTAAAGTTGCCGGTGAAGATGGATTCGAGTTCTGTGAGATCAGTATCGTTATCAATATCGGCGGAATCGGGCGCACCATTGATAAAGCGCCTTATATTGTTGTGGCCGACCGGGAGGAACCTGAGGTCATCTGCTCTGTCACCAGAGAGTACGGCGTATCTATTGGTGAGGGTACTGTAAGTGATGCCTTCAACCTCATTTGTGCCGGAATCGAGCGTTGTACCTGAATTCACATGGAAACCGATACGACCTTGATCGCTACCCGTGAAAGTGCCCACGAAAGCGCCACTGTAGAGGCATAGCAGGGTAGATGTCAGGTGTGCTTTTGCATCTTCAGTATTTAACAGGATCGGGACTCTGGCATCTGCAGAGGCGACATCGGAAATGATACCGGCGAGGTCAGCATCCAGGTTGATAGAGGTAAAATCGACCTGATTCCAGCTATTGGCGACTGTTTGCACTGCACTTGAAATTTGGATGCCGCTACTGAGCGGTGGGGTGCTGTCTAGCATGGTTAAGAACCGAACAATGTTTTTTACCTGAGGTGTGTCACTGCTGGCGTTGGTGATGAGGTCGACCGGGGTTATAATGGGTGTGCCAATAGCGGAGCCAAGCGTGACGCCGCCGACAGAAAATGTGACGAAATTACCCACTTCGTAACTGAAACTACCATCAAGACCGGTAATGCCGTTCTGCCCGCCGGATTCAAATGTCAGGCCGGAAACGCTGCTATCTTTGAACATGCCAGAAGCAATTGTTGGTACGAGTGCTTCCGCCTGAGGCACGTCATCACCGTGACAGCCCGTTAAGGCAAGTACTGCAGTTGTCACTAGCGATAGAGATAGTTTATGCATCGCGCACTCCAAATATTTCATCCGACTGTCAGCCGCTTAAACGGCCATCTTAGTATTATCGTGCCAGCTTGTCATATATACTTGAAGCGGTCTTGACGCATTGCTTTTTTGTTGGCGATAAGCCTATATAAAACAAAGAATTAAATAATTATTTTACAATGTTGGTCGGAATAATTAGCTATGCTAATATTTCGTTATGTATGTGCTCGCAGGCGGGTTATTGCCTGTTTGGAGCGACACTATAAATCTTACATGTAATGCTTGACAGTACTTACATGTAAGATTTATAGTGTCGTCATGAGTGAAAAAAAGACATCGGCCTTTTATCAGCGTCAGCATCGACAGCGTATGCGCGATCAGGGGTTTGTGAAGAAAGAAGTATGGATATTGCCGCGGCATGGGGCGCTGTTGACTCAATATGAGAAACAGCTGCGTCGTACGGTAGCGCAAGGGTTAACACTAGCAGGATTTACTAACGGAGGTTTGAACGCAATGACACAACCAAGTCTATGGGCAATTGTCAGCCTGCATGATGCATTGCAAAAAGAGGCGCTGATTCAAAGCGGTGAAGTGACGGTGGAGCTTGTACAGGGGGCAGACCCTTCTATTTTGATTACTTTGAGTGAATATGGCGACCTGCCGGTTTATCTCACGATTGCGGGTGAGCAGATCATTGTTGAGTCATTAATGTGGCCGCTGGCAGATATCAATGATGTGGTTAAGTTTAATGATGAGGTGTTGCGCACGCATAAACTGTTTCCACTCTCAACGATTAGCCTCGATACGATGCTCGATGGCAATGAATACTACACCATGTTTGGTGCGCTATCGGCGACCTCGCTGCTAAGTAACATCATCTTTGAGGTTGAGACATTGGCAGATAATGTGATTAAAGCGGCGGATGCCTACAGCCCGTTTCTTAATCACGACACTTCAGTTTTAGAGGGTTAATTATATGAGTATCTGGATGAAAGTAGTGACCGCGATTCGTGGCGGTGTTAATGAAGCGGGTGAAGCGATTGCTGATAATCAGGCGCTGCGCATTCTGGACCAGG
>QIJH01000046.1 GCA_003232725.1 Chromatiaceae bacterium
ATATAAAATACAATTAATGGCTGCACTTAAAAAACCGGCCGCCAAAACTCTCAACCTTTCACACCAGACCAGCCTCACACGAGGATTATCAATAGGCATTATTTACCAGGAAAAGGTCGGCACACAGCGAATCCTTATGGGGATATCGGCCAACTGAGATCAGCAATCAAAATGAATTGCAAAAGAGAAAACAGTGCTCAGGCAACCTGACCAGCACTGCTCTCTCGACTAGTCATCGCCTTAAGTTCGGTGTTGAGCTTCTCTTCAATAAAGCGTTTGTAATTCAGATAATTAATCGTCTGCAAGTTCATCGACAGACCCTTACCCAATAATGCGGCAGGAATATCAATATCCGTAATGTAGATAGGATAAAGCAGGCCACTCTTGCGCTGCTCCAGCACATGTCGTGCCACTTCGCTAAAAAGGCCATCACCAAACTCAAGAGAGGTTAGCTCAACATCGTTACAGTAGATGGTAAACATTGACTTGCCATCACCCACATCTTCACCAATCACCTGCAGATTAAAATAACCGCCCACCGTCACATTGCTTTCAATTGTCTTACGCTGCAGCATCAAGCGCCGCTCACGACCTCGACCTGCCTGAAAAAACTGTATTTTGGGTGAAGCATCTTCATCGCCGCTGACCGGCGCATCACCACGCTGAATCATTTGTCGATACGTCACCGAATCAAAAAAACGACGGTATTGATTAAGCAGTATCTCCGGGTTTTGATCTTCCGCACGATGGTAGTAAAGCGAGCCATTTTCATCCACCACATAGACATCCACAGAGTTACCATCCACCTGATAAAAAACTTGTATCACACCTTCTTTGTTAAGGCGGAAGACCATTGGCATTAATGTATTTTTCAATGCATAGCGATCAATTGCCACCGTTGTGAAGTTTTCGCTCGGCTCAGAAAGCTTATTAAGTATGTCATCAAATGCATCGTGCTGAGTATAGACCAACACATCATTTTCAATCTGTAGCAGATAGTAAACACGACCAATACAAAAAAGATAGCGCACGGTCTCTGGATTTGAACCACTGTAAAAACAATTCGTCACATCGTCAAAAAGCTCTTCCACCCGCTTCTGAATCACCATCGCCCGACCAGACACATCACAATGAATTTTAACGACCGGTGGCTGAATGCCCTTGGAACGTGGCGTCCATTGAAAATAAGCACGCAGACAATCCAACACCCCTTTTGGCCCAGTATAGCGAAAGGTTAACACCTCTTGCCAACTGGTCTGAAAGACAAAATCAAACGAATTAATCAGGTTATTACAGACACCACCATAACTCAATGCATCAGTTCGATTGCTCGTCATGTGTTTACCATCTCGCACATGCACGTCCATTGTCTCATCCGCCACATTCACCAACAGTGCAGCACGTATCATTCTCGGCGCATCGGTCAGATCTTCCATGCTACTCGATAGCAACTTCCCGCCCGGAAACAAATTATCAAAGACACGATTAATTGAACGAACCTCGTTCATATTAATATGCATCTCTTTACCTTGCAGCACGACGATTGTGCGGTCATCTGCTAGTTTATTAAAAAAACACCACGCTGTCAGCTCAACCACGCTATGCGCTCGCTTAAGCGGCTTATGACCTCTCATATCTTCACTGCCAACATTCCCTCGAAAAAGCATCCAGCCACCATCACCGCCAGCACGATAAAAGGTCAGATGACTCTCAACCACATCATCCGAGACACCGCGATTAATAATATCAACCTTGCCAGCTTTACGCTCAAAAGCAGCATAAAGTTTGCGCCCAAGAATATGCAGGTCACGCTGACTAATCATCGACATCTGTACATGTTCACGTGCAAATTCTGATAGAAATTGATATCCCTGCGTTAGTGCGTCAACCAGACTGCGACGCTCATCAATCACCCGATTTATTTTCCATTCAGCGCGCGTATCCAGCATCGCCATATAGGTCTGCGTCCAGCCCCACGAAGCAGTCAACGCCGCCATCTCCTCGCGCTGCCAGGTCATATACTTTTCATTAACTGATTTACCCAGCTGCTCGTTCACCTTAAAATAAAAACAACGCCGAACCAACTCAAGCTTCTCTAGCTGCTCAGAACCATCAAGATAATTTGCCAATTTTTTATACAGCATGATATAGGGATCAAGGCTAACCATATCGACCTCGCCATCATGGATTTCCTGTTTAAACTGAGTACATAACAGGCGAACATCGGGGTACTCACTGGCATAAGTCTCCATCAACATCAGTTTTAGCACCGCCTTATAAGGCGAATCTACCCCTTTATATAACTGCCACAATGCAGCGCCCAGAAACTCTTCGGCAGGTGCATCTGGTAGACCACCAAAGTCGATGGTCTCACTATCACGAATATCACGCCGTAGCTTTAAACGATCAACATAGGCGTCATAGTTTTTCTCTTCATGCGGCGGCACCAACCACCAAACCGGATATCGCCCTGCCAGTAAAAGGCCAGTACGGTAAAACTCTTCAAGCAATAAATAGTGCTGCGCACTGCCACTACTTTCAACCGACAGTTCAACCACACTGCCTTCTTTAAACGTCTCAGCATTCATTAAAAAAAAATGCACTTCCAGACCAAACTCATCCGCCCATTTTTCGATCGCCTGCGCCTTTTTCTGCAATTCATCCAGCTGTGGTCCTGCAAGATCCGGGCAGTGACAAAGCCAAATATCAAAGTCACTGCTTTCCGAGTAAGCAATGGTACCGCTACTCCCTATCAAAAACATCGAGTGAATATCGTAACGAAGCAGCGCTTTCTTTTTATAATCAAAACTACGCACCAGCTTTTTAGCCGCATCCAGGGTGGCTTTACTGGGTTGATAATCCGCAATGCCCACGGGTGTATTCTTAGAGACATAACCAGGGAAGGAGGGATGATTGGCATGAAACAGCAGCATCAAAACATCCATCACGTCCCGTTGACGGGTGCGCAGAACATCCCGTGTGCGCCTCAGGCGCTCACGATTAAGCCCTAAAAAACGTTTTTTTATCGTCTTGATATCCAGCGCAGAATCTCCCAACACCCATCTCTAATTACCCATAACCCATACAAAACGTATCGGCCCTCTGCTAAAAACCTAGAGATCGATCACAAAAACAAGCAATCGATACAGATGGAAAACCGGCAAAATATATCGCTCAAATATCACGACAGGCATAAAAAATGCAAATTAAATGTCATTTAATAAAACTAATCAATTCATTGCAAACAATAGACATTTTTAACGGACAATGATAGAAACCTTCCTTAAGGTCAGACATAATCAGTCTAAATAACATAAATTCGGAGTACGTTATGACACTTCCCGAGGGCTTTTCAGATGCCATCCCCGCCGTACTGCAAGATGCACCGGTAGGACTGCTACTCACTGATAAGAAAAAAAAGATCGTCTGGCTCAATAACGCTTTACAAAATTACCTTGATATCGACTTCAACGAGATCAAAGGGGCCACCGCATCGTCGCTGAAAAACGATTCACTAAAAGCGCTGTTAAAAGCAAAAAACATCGCCGAACTGCCTGCTACCGCCATTCATGAGCGGCGCTGGACCAAATGCTGGCGTGCACCACTAACGGATGAAAACGAAGGCATCACTGCACACTACTTTTTCGATGTTACCGAACTGCACCAGCTGCACAGCGAAAATGAACATCTGAAGGTTGAAATTGAAAACCTCAATATTCATGATAAAACGACCGGCATGCTCAACCAGCACGGCCTGATGCAGACACTGGAATCTCAGGTATCGCGTAGCCGTCGCTACAACAATCCGCTGTCACTCATTATTCTTCAGACTGGCGGGGTGAAAGACAAAAAGAAGCTTGACCAAGTGCTGGTTGCCATCAGCCTGCTGCTCAATGACCAATTGCGCTGGGCAGACCTGGCGGGGCGACTCGACACAAACAAGTTCCTGCTGATTTTGCCTGAGACATCAGAGAAAGACACCACCACACTGGCTGACAAGCTCACCACTCAAATCAAGGCACTAGAGAAGAACCCCAAAAACCTCACCATTAAGAGTGCGACTAGCAGTTGGAAAAAAGGCGACGACATCGACAAGCTAATGAGTCGCGCCGAAAAGGGACTTAAATAAGACACATAGCGAACACCAGCAGAAGACTCACCCCGGTTAACGGGCATTTCTGCCGGGCTATTACGGGAAGGTCACTGTTCTTCGCTACTGGTCTGAGTATTATTACCACAGGTTTTTAACTTTGGAAGGGTTAGGAATTTGGGCAGGGAATTTTATCGAAAATGGAAGGCTTTTATACTGTTTTGGCTTATGCCAGCGCTATTTTGTGCTGTCCAGGCGGTAGAGCCCGATCTCTCGGCACCCAATACTAAGGCTGATTATCGGGCAGCCATCTTTTTACCTCATTCATCGGATTTTTGGGATAGATTTGAATCCTTTGCGCAGGCCGCAGCGGATGATATTGGACTCCAACTGAAGGCATATCATGCCGGAATGTCGGCTGATCGCATGCTCAAACAGGTACAAACAGCTGCCACCAGTGGCGTCGATGCTATTCTGTTTATGGAATTTCAAGGGATTGGCGAGTCTATTCTGCAAATCGCGGAACATCACAAAATCCCTGCTCTGCTACTCAACACGGGTTTAGATAACGAGTCACTGCTGCCAAGAATTCACTACCAGTACTGGATAGTAAAGAGGCCGGGATGAGGCTCATCACCTACCTGTCACACAGGGTGGCAAACAAAGGGGCCGACAGCTTCCAGGTGCTTGCCTATTCAGGGCGAGCGGAATCACGTTCCCACGCGCGACGTCTTGAAGGGTTGGATCGTATTGTCAATGCGCGGCCAGACATGACACTGGTAGAGATGCTGCCGAATTCGACTGTCGCCGCTGCCCAGCGTTTCGAAAAAGCACTCACTGAACATCCCGAAATCAACATCGTCTGGAGCCATAACGACAAACTGGTGTTGGCAGCGGCACAGCACTACCAGCAATTGAATAGAAGCGGGCCGATTGTTTTTGGTGGTATAGACTGGACTCCCACCACAATGGATGGCCTGGCTGATGGACGGTTAGATGTCAGCATCGGCGGTCATGTATTCGATGGCGCCCAATCCGTCATCATGATATTTGATTACCTGCAAGGTCATGATTTTGCGGAGGAGAAACTGCAGTTCAATAGCAATATGATTGCCATTGATAGTCAAAACATACATCGTTTCCAGGGAATTCTGGCTAATCCAAAGACCATTGACTACAGGGCGCTCAGCAAGGCACACAATCCAGCACTGCAACAATATCGCTTCGATTTAAACGAGGTTGCTGAAGCAGCCACTACTCACATTGAGCTGAGTAATGAAGAACATGCATGGTTGGCCGACCATCCGCTCATTCGCATTGGCGGTGAATCCGACTGGCCACCTTTTGATTTTGTCGATGAAAAGGGTACACACCAGGGTTTGAGCGCCGATTATCTGGTGTTGCTGGGACAGCGCCTGGGCATCAAATTCGAAGTGATAGCGGATAACCCGTGGGCAGTGACACTGGAGATGCTAAAAAACAGACAACTGGATGCCATCAGCGCTATTTCCCGCAATCCTGAACGCGAGCAATTCGCGCTGTTTACTCAACCCTACAACGAACTATCCATGGCGATTTTTACCCGCGATGAGCACCCTGCCATCAGTACCAACAGCGACCTGCTCAACACAACAATCGCCATTGAACAAGGCTTCGTCAACCATGACACCTTGCGCAGGGATTACCCCGGGGTTCCTCTGCTGGAGGTCAACACTACGCTGGAAGCGTTAGAGTCGGTTTCGCAAGGACGAGCCGATGCTTACATCGGTACCCTGGCAGTCGTCACTTACCTGTTGGAAAAACACTCTATTACCAACCTCAAAGTAGCAGGCAAATCCCCTTTTGATAACAGCGGTCTATCCATTGCTGTGCGCAGTGATTGGCCGCTGTTGGCAACGATTCTGGATAAAGCGCTCAATGATATTACCATCAGGGAGCATATCGAGATCCGTCGTCGATGGATCACGATAGACACCTCCTCCCTCTCTCAAACAGCCAAACGCAAGACCATCGATCTCACCCCCGCAGCGCGCGCCTGGTTGCAGCAGCATCCAGCGATACGCTTCACTGGCGATCCCAACTGGCTACCCTTTGAGGCCTTTACCGAACAGAATGAATACGTCGGCATTATTTCCGAAATACTCGATATCGTGGAACAGCAGATCGGGATTCAGTTTGAACGTAAACCCAGTGGTAGCTGGCTGAACGCGCTGAATATGGCCAAACATGGTGAAATTGATATTATCTCTGGCGATCTGGCAGACGAGCAGATACGCCGTACCCACGCCTTTACCAAGCCTTACCTCAGCCGCCCACTGGCGATCGTTATGCGCACTGAGCAGACGGCTATTATCCCTGACCTTTATGACATTGCCGACAGGCGTATTGCAGTCATCAAGGGTTATGGCTACACCTGGGAATTGGCACAGCACTATCCAGAAATTGATTTCATTGAAATAGAGAATATTCAGACTGCCTTAACTGACTTGTCCAGTGGCCACGTAGATGCCCTAATCGTCACCTTTACCGCCGGCAGTTACCAGATCAATCAGTTGGGACTGACCAATTTGCGCATCGTCGGTAGCCTGCCAATTGTCATGAAGGTAGGACTGGCGGTACGCAAGGATTGGTCTGAATTGCTGGCCATTCTTAACCAGGCTATCGATCTCATTACACCCGCTGAAAAACATCAGATCGTCAACCAGTGGATGCAGGAGAAGTATATCGAGCATATCGACTATCGCCTACTCTGGCAGGTGGTGTTCGGCGCAGTGGCTATCCTGCTTCTCATACTGCTATGGGGTTATACCATGCAGCGGCAGAAGGAACGTCTACGGATTAGCGAAGAGCGCTTTCAACTGGCAATGGCAGCAACATCAGATGGTTTGTGGGACTGGAATGTGACTAAAGATGAGGTCTATTACAGCCCAGGGTACATGACCATGCTGGGCTATGCACCTGATGAACTTGCAGGGCATGAGACAACGTGGAAAACGTTGTTACATCCTGATGACAAAGAGGCTGCGATTGCAGTGGTAAAGAAGGCTATTGATCAAGCCACGCCTCGTTATGAACATGAGTTCCGCCTGCGCGCAAAAAATGGCGAGTATCGCAATATTCTCTCCAAGGGCGGAGTCGTCTCCCTCAATTCACAGGGAAACGCATTGCGCTCAGTCGGCACACAGACGGATATTACCCAACAAAAAAATATCGCTCAGGCTCTGCACGATGCCAAAGAGCAAGCGGAACTGGCCAACCGTTTCAAAAGCGAATTTCTGGCCAACATGAGCCATGAAATCCGCACGCCACTCAACGCCATCATGGGCATGGCCTACCTGGCCCATCAAACCGAACTCACGCCACGCCAACACGACTATCTCAATAACATTCTCTCTTCCTCCCGCACACTGCTGAGTGTCATCAACGATATTCTCGATTTTTCCAAAATAGAGGCGGGGCATCTAAACATGGAGGAGACTGACTTTCTCCTGGAGGGAGTATTCGAGAGCCTTTCAAACCTGGAGTCAATGCGCGCGGCGGAGAAAGGGGTGGAGATTATCTACACGATCGACAGAGAAGTTCCCCGCAGCCTGGTAGGTGATCCACTACGTCTCGGGCAGGTACTGATCAATCTCACCAGCAATGCGGTGAAGTTCACCGAGCAGGGTCAGATCGTCGTCGCAGTCTCACTACAACAGCAGCATGCTGAACGAATCGTGCTGCACTTTTCAGTGCAGGATACCGGTATTGGCATTGAACGCAACCAGATGCCTCACCTGTTTGACCCCTTTACCCAGGCAGACGGCTCCACTACACGTAAATATGGTGGCACCGGCCTGGGGCTGGCGATCAGCAAACAGCTGGTAACGATGATGGGAGGTGAAATAGGTGTTAAAAGTGAATCTGGCAGCGGTAGCACATTCTATTTCAGTGCCGAATTTAGACGCTCCCATAATGAAGCAGAAGCATTTATACCCACGCCAGATCTACGTGGCATGCGGGTTCTGGTGGTGGACGATAATGCAACCACGCGACAAACCTTGCAGGCG
Source organism: Chromatiaceae bacterium (assembly GCA_003232725.1). Lineage (GTDB taxonomy): Bacteria > Pseudomonadota > Gammaproteobacteria > SZUA-140 > SZUA-140 > SZUA-76. Next base: position 8,140 of record QIJH01000046.1, read on the forward strand.
ATGCTGGAATCATTCACCTTCCAGGTGACAACGGTAGCCTCTGGTGCAGCCGCTTTAGCAGAGCTGGAACAGACCAGTAATGAGGCATCAAAACCCTTTTACGAACTGCTATTAATGGACTGGGATATGCCCGGTATGGACGGCGTGGAGAGCAGTAATTTAATTCGCCAAAATAACTGGCTACCACCACTACCGACCATCATGATGGTGACCGCTTATGGTCGGGAAGAGGTGATCCATGCAGCGGCACAGGTAGGTATCGAGCACTTTCTAACCAAACCAGTGAGTCCCTCGACACTTTTTGATACCATTATCGACACCCTGACTCCCGCGGTGAATGACGAACCTGCCTCACTACAGCGACACAATATTGCACCTGATTTGCACGGTGCCAACGTACTCGTAGTGGAGGATAACCGCATCAATCAACAGGTAGCACAAGAGTTACTGGAAGCCTCAGGGATCAAGGTCACTATCACCAACAACGGAACAACGGCGCGATGGCGGTACAGGCAGTCCATACCAATGTATTTGATCTGGTGTTAATGGATCTGCAGATGCCTGATATGGACGGTTACCAGGCAACCCGCATGATCCGCAAGAATCCACAGTTCAAACGACTACCGATAGTCGCCATGACCGCACACGCCATGGCCGGTGACCGTGAGAAATGCCTCGCAGCAGGCATGAATGACCACCTGCCAAAACCCATTGACCCCGACCTGCTGTATGCAACCTTAAGCAAATGGATTATCTTGCCAGCACCGGCCGCGCACCCAACAGGGCAGGTGACTCACAAACATAAACCGTCATATGAGGGGGATATTCTGCTATCCGCCAACCTGCCCGGTATCGATATCAACAAAGGCCTGCTGCGAATCGGCGGTAACCGCCAGCTGTATTGCACCCTGTTACTGGAGTTTGTTGAAGATCATTGCGGCGATGATACGACACTCATAAATGCCCTGGAGACGGAAGATAAGGGCCGGGCACGTCATATAGTACATACCTTACGCAGTGTGGCAGGCAGTATAGGTGCAGAGTCTCTGGAGGAAAAATGCGCAGCGTTGGAGTTGGCCCTCATCAGGACGCGCCCTTATACTGAACTATTAACCTCTTTTATCGACGAATTCCATATTGTGTTAAATGGCCTGGTTAACTCGCCGGATTTGCTTGCAACTAAAATATCCCCTGACGGAGAACAAAAACCGGCAGAGGTAGCACAATGGTCGGCGTACGCGCGAAAACTGGAGCACCAGTTAACTGAAGGCAGTATTGGTGCAAAAGAGAGCCTGGATCGGTGTCGCCTCTATCTCAGGCAACATGCACTGGAAGCCAAAGTGAACTTGCTTGAGAATCAGATCGATAGCTATGACTTTGATGATGCGCTGAACACCTTACAGGAAATCCTTGCTAACACCCGGTACAATATGTAGAGGCCACCTTGTTAAAACATCGCGTAGCACATCTATCCAAAATGAACGCTTTTTGGCCTTTACCACTGAAATCATTGATGGCAGGAGCTCCCAGTGTATTCTGAGAGAATATAAAGGAACATAGCGATGAACAAGATCCCTAGCATCCTGGTGGTTGACGATGAGCGCTTTCACTTGA
>QIJH01000215.1 GCA_003232725.1 Chromatiaceae bacterium
CATCCGCTTGCAGCGAGGTTGTTTATTCCAAATATACCCGCCCCGGCTTAGCCGGGACGGGGGTTTATGAAATAGTTAACGTTTTATGGTGACATTCAAAATTGCTTCAGCCTGCTGTACTGGGGTAAAGAAAGACTGCGAGCCATTAGAACCACTATGTACGCCCCATGCGGTATTATTAAAGACCACCCACCACCGCTATCCCCATCTATACTGTCATTATCGGAGACACGCACGAGGTTACCTACAGTGCCTTGCGGATAATTTACCGTAATATTGATGACCTGTACCACATGGTTGCAGGTGCGGACATTATTTGAGCGCCCATATTCACACACCGTAGCGCCTGGCATCGTCCACGTGGAACGAATACTGCTGACATCGCGAATCTCACCTTGGCGTGCATAGAAATCATCTAATTCCCAGTGGCTAGTGGTATGGTACTCAATATCTCCAAGTAAACTAAACTCCTGATTTCTCCAGGTCATGCCAAAAACAAGGCCTCCCTCTTCTTCGAACTGGGTAAGGCCGTTGCAATGAGCGGCAGTCATGATGGCCCACTGACAGACCAGCCGCTGGTGCACCAGCGAGTGTTGTTTGATAATCTGACCCAGTTCCTCCCTCTAGCATGATCGAATTCCATAATTGGCCCATCTCCTCGCGTGGTTTTAACATCGATGCTTTTTTCGGTAAGAGAGCGAGCATGGCCTGTTAACGCTGTTCCCCTGAACTCATTTTGGATAGCGTTTAGAATTTCCTGTAGCTCCGAATTTCTGGCGTGTTCAGAAATCTTGATGTCAAGCTGAATGAGATCTTTGGCGGAATCGTAAAATGATGAAGAATTCACGTAGCCCAACTTTTTTAACCCTCTTGCAGCTGCTTCTGCTCGTTTATGCTGATCCTTTAGGGATACTATGGCACCACCAGTGACAGAAATACCAGCTGGTACTCTTTTTTGAAAGAGATCTTGCACAACAGTGTTTGGTATTTTACCAACAAATTGGATGTGCAATTTTGTGCTTGGGGCCGGTTCTTTCCATATTCTCGCAATGCGATCAGAGAATCTTGCAATCACTCTATCGCCGTAACGGGCAAATTCATCCTAAGCCTTGACGGCGCGTTCAGCTACTGAGTATGGCATTCCAGATTCTTGGCGGTTGATCAGGTGCGGTGTCAGGAGAACAAAGCACTCATTGCTCAAGGCGATGGACGATTAAAGGGAAGCAAATTTGCCTGGTTATCCAACGAAGAGAATGTCAGTGAAAATTTTGCCGAACAATTCAGCACGCTGAAGAACGCTGATTTAAAAGTCGCCAGAGCTTGGGCAATAAAAGAGTTGTTTCGAGATATCTGGAGCTATACTTATGTGGGGTGTGCTGAACGTCATTTCAATCAATGGTACTCATGGGCTATCCGTTCTCGCTTGGAACCCATTAAGGCCAAAGCCCGGATGATAAAAAATCATTTGAGCAATATTTTGACCTATTTCAAACACCGCATCACTAATGCGGTGGCTGAGGGGATGAACTCGAAGATACAAATCGTTAAGGCGAATGCCAGAGGTTATCGATCATTCAGTGGCTTCAGGAATAGCATACTTTTCTACTGCGGCGGCGGCCTGGAGATGGCTCCATAGCTTTCACACAGTTCTACGAAGAGCCTGTTTTATAGCCTTTTTCACTGTTCATTGAGGTATAATTCAATGCATGTTGAAAGCACTAAATGCCTTGCCAAATGATGTTGATGTCCTCAAGGCCTTGGTCGCTCAACAAGCTCAACAAGCTCAACAAGCTCAACAAGCTCAACAAGCTCAACAAAACAAACAACTTGAAGTCAAAGCCTCTCTCCTTCAAGAGCAACTGAACCTGGCACTGGCTCGACGCTATGCGGCCAGCAGCGAAAAGCTCTCTCCGGATCAGATCCGTTTGTTTGATGAGGTCGAGGTTGAACAGGCAACGGAGGTCGATGAGGTAGACGTCGACGTCGCCATCATCCCTGAGCATACACGCCAACAGCGCGGGCGCAGGCCACTGCCAGACTCATTGCCTCGTATTGAGAAGATTTACACGCTGACCGAGGATGAACGGCTCTGCCCACATGACGGTCATGTGTTAACTGAAATGAGTGAAGTCATCTCCGGTGTTTGTCAACAAAGATGTCCGGTATTTCTCACGCAACCTTAGGCAAATTTTGCTCTCCGGCACGCATCTCTTTCGGCGGATTCAGCCATACTTCAGTCACCGGATTCCAGTTCCTGATGTCGCCTGACCAGCGCCGTGGATTCCTCTCTTTAGCTCTCTCATAGACCGCCTTTCTCGCCTCCAGTATTACTTCATCCTCGCCTCTGTACCGACAAGAGGCGATCCTTAACCGCATCGGTACTCAGTTATCGCATGCGACACTGGCTAACTGGATGATTCAGGCAGGTACCTTGATCCAACCCGTGATCAATCTATTATGTGATCGCCTGTTAGCCTATGACATTATTCAGATGGACAAGACACCGGTGCAGGTACTCAAGGAGCCAGGTAAAAGCGCACAATCAAAATCATACCTATGGCTACAGCGTGGTGGGTCACCCGACCAGCCGGTGGTAATTTATGATTATGACCCTTGGCGCAGTGCCGAAGTCCCCAAGCATTTGCTTAACGGCTTTGCCGGGTATTTGCAAACCGATGGCTATGCGGGCTATAACGCTGCTGTTGCCGTGGGTACGTTGACTCACATCGGCTGCATGGCGCATGCAAGACGCAAGTTCAGCGACGCCATCAAAGCGCAGGGCAAGAAAAAGAAAAAAGGCCATGCGCACCACGGCCTCCAGCTAATCCAAAAGCTCTATCAGGCTGAAAAGCAGGCGCGACTGTTAACCCTAGACGAACGCTACGCGCATCGCCAGCAACAGGCACAACCGCTGATGGATAAATTAAGAGTCTGGCTAGATGACGTGCTACCGCAAGTGCCGCCCATCAGCGCCACAGGCAAAGCGTTGCACTACCTGAACAACGAATGGGAAAAACTCACCGGTTACCTACAGGATGGTCATCTTGAGATTGACAATAACGGCGCAGAAAACGCCATCAGGCCCTTTGTCATGGAGCGTAAAAATTGGTTATTCAGCGCTTCGGCCAAAGGCGTCAAAGCCAGCGCCAACCTATACTCATTGATCGAGAGCGCCAAAGCGAACGGGCTAGAATCGTATGCTTACCTCAGGCATTTTTTCACCGAACTGCCAAAGGCCGAAACAGTTACAGCCATCGCAGCACTCGTACCGGGTGTCATTCACTAGGACCAGCTAAAGTATTAGGGCGCAATCCTGTGGTTTGTTTTGCGCTTACGATCAATGAGTATAAGGGGAACCTCTGAAATATTATTTTTCAATTATAATTGTATTAAGGCATATTCTACAAAAGGCACAGTATGGTACATGCTATATTCCAAATTCCGGCTAATTTTCAAGCTGGCAGCAATAGCAAAAACATGAACTGGAGTTAGTTTAAACTGCCTAAAAGACCAACTTTTTGGGCAATCATTTTCTAATCCAGCACCAAAAAAAGCATATATTTTTCCTTGTTCGTCTAAATTAAAACTCACACTTTCTATCGGCAAAAATAAACCACGACTACGCGCTTTTAAATACGCCTCCTTCAACGTCCAAAGCTCTACTATTCTAACCGCTCTATCATTTTTAGACAGTGAGCCTATTTGCTTAATCTCATCCGCACTATAATATTTGTTCACCATATCCATGGTAAACGAACGATTGTAAATAAACTCAGCATCTATCCCTACTCGACTATTTCGTGTTATTGCACAAACTATCAATCCTATTGTATGTGAAATACTGAAAAATATTTCTTTACTAAGCTGTTGCGGCTCAACAAAGGGTCTACCATATTTATTTTCAATAAAACGTAGTTCTCCTGGCTCTAAATCAACATATTTAGAAAGAGCTGAACGAACTAGTGCTCTTGTTACAAGATATACTTTTCTGTCTCGATCAAAACAAAACCTCCAATATCTTTTACGCTCAAGCGGGCTCAAAATATCATAATATTGGTCCAATAAATATGGGTCAGTGATTAATTTAGGGTCTGTATACCATATATGAATATCGTCACCGAATAGATGTTGCCCAAACATAATGAAACTACCCTAATTCAGATACATTTTGATGAAGAAAGCAAGCCATCTCACCAAATTTTTTATTCAAGTAATTGGCCGTGCCTTCCATTAATTTATTAGCAACTACTTCTACATATCGATTTCTCCAATTCTTCGATTCAATTCCTTTAACCCACTGATTAAATGCTCCCATAGCTGGCCCACAATGAATTTGAAAATCTACTTTCTGTTCTGTTTTTCCTTGTGCCGCTAAACGACTGTTCTGCACAAAATACCAGCGAAATATCAATGCCATCTTATACTTTTCATTATTTTCCGCTTTCTCAATTTCCTCAGGTGCAGACTTCAAGTAATAGTTCTTTGTTTCCTCATAAACTTCTTCGAAAGTTCTTTTGAAATATTTTTCGTAACTACTCACCCCCTAGTGAGTCGATTTCACCCGCAAGCACCATTTGAATAGCAATAAGCGGATTATATCCTTTATTCGCCATCGTCTGTAAATAGCTCGATATTCTGCAATAGGCTTGAGCATAGAGGGTTACTCTGAAGCAGCCTGATACCTTTTGTT
>QIJH01000115.1 GCA_003232725.1 Chromatiaceae bacterium
AAGAAAAAAACTTGGCTATAAAACACCTGCAGATTTAATGACGAAACATATGGCTGCAATTGCAGCTTAGGTGGTTATGCACTTCAGGGTTGAATCTGCCGGTTATGTCAAGACTTGCCCCCTTTACGCTTTAGTTAGTAGAGTGACCCTTTAGAGAAGTTACAGTTTTCTTAGTTCCTTTTGAGCCTGGGCTTGAGAGGCTGGTGTCGTCATGCATTTAGACAGTATGAGTTGTGGTGGATCAAAAGAGAAGGTAAAAGCACCAACCTTTTTCAGGGCGCTGAGGCCTAGAATATGCCGCGTGTGACCGGGAAAGACAGCCGCTTCTACATCGTGGAGCTCACACTTTTCACTCAACCTGATGCTATCTATGCGGTATACCGAAATTCGTTTACGTTTTCCGTTAGCCAGTATCCCCATCATATCTTTGACGTAACTGACTTTGCCCTGTTGTTTGAGTGTTGCCAGGGTCTGTTCGTTGATGGTGACATAGCTAGAGCCTGTATCGACAAGAAACTCGATGTTGCCAATACCCTGGATGGCACCCTGAATATAAAAAGTTTCAGCACTTTTTTGTGTCATTGCGATGATATGGGTTGGCTGGACTGCTGCAATGGTAGAAACGGTTGTGCTGAAGAAGAGAAGTACTGAGTAGAGTAGATGTTTCATAGTGCTTCCCTATTGTGATCGTTCGTTAGAGAAATTTCATTTCTATCATTTCTAATTAGCGACTCATCTATTGATATCTTGAATGGTGGTAGCAATTCACCTAGTAGGAGAGCATTCCAAAACTACAAAACGTAATGTTTATCAAAATGTTAATACATCATTCAAGCACTCAATTGCGGAATCCAGAGCACCTCGTTATTCACCAATAAAAGTGCTGTTCAAACTGAGGATATTAAATTTAGTTATGGCGAAACAATGCCGGTTCAAGCTGATGACGATGAAGGAGTTTGTAGAAATCGGTGCGGTTGCGTTGCGCCAGACGGGCGGCCTGGCAGACATTGCCACGCGTCATCTGTAATATTTGCACGAGATAGTCACGCTCAAACTGGCTTTGCGCCTCACCCAATGGCAATAGTTCTTTGGCTTTACCGCGCAGCGCTTTTTGTACCAGACTGGCCGAAATGACCGCAGAGGTTGTGAGAACCGCGACCTGCTCTACGACGTTGAGCAGTTGGCGGATATTGCCCGGCCACGGTGCCGTCATGAGCAACTCCATTGCCTCACGAGAGAAGGAGTGAGCCAGGCAGGTGTCGGCGCGTTGCCTTAGCTGGCTTAAACAGTGGTTAGCGAGCAGGGGAATATCCTCACAGCGATCAGCCAATGGAGGGAGTTCCAGTATCACAGTATTGAGGCGATAATAGAGATCTTCGCGAAACGTTCGTGCCTCGATAGCGCTTTCAAGATCGCTGTGGGTGGCAGAAATAACCCTGACATCCAGTGCCACTGCCTGTGTCATTCCCACCGGGCGAACTTCTCCTTCTTGTAGCACACGCAGCAGTTTAGCTTGAAATTCCAACGGCATATCGCCAATTTCATCCAGAAACAAGGTGCCGTTGTTGGCTGATTCGAACAAGCCGGTATGATTCCGATCGGCACCAGTGAAAGCCCCCTTGCGATGACCAAAGAGTTCCGATTCCAGCAGAGCCTCGGGAATGGCAGCGCAATTGATGGCGATAAAAGGCTCTGCGGCGCGCGGACTGGCAGCGTGAATAGCACGCGCCAATAACTCTTTACCCGTGCCGCTCTCGCTCTGAATCAGTGTGCTGACATCTGCTTGCGCCACACGCCAAGCTTGTTTAAGGAGTTCATCCATCAGCGGACTGGTAGTGATGATGCCACTTCGCCAGGTCTGATCGGCACTGATCGTATTGCTATCACTCTGTGGATAGCCATAACGTTGAGCAGCGTTAATATTATCCAGTAGCTGTTCGCTGTCGAAAGGCTTCGTAAGATAGCTGAACACCCCTTTACGGGTAGCATCGACGGCATCGGGGATCGTACCATGAGCCGTGAGGATGATGACCGGCAGGGATGGGTAACGGGCATGCACGGCTTCAAACAGTGCCAGTCCGTCCATTCCCTCCATACGTAAATCGGTAATGATCACGTGTGGCTGAAAAAGCGGCAATTTGCCGAGCGCCTGGCGGCCGCTGCTCGCAGTTTCGACGATAAAATTAGAGGCCGTAAGACGAATCGACAGCAACTTTAGCAGGCTGGTGTCGTCGTCAATCAGGAGTATCTTGGTCTGCTTCATCGGCATTCTTGTCTGCTGCTGTGGTTGCAGCAGACTGCTCCTTTTCGTTGATATCCCGCTCAATGGATTGTAACTGATCCAGTTGAGATTGTAGCGCTTTTGTGGCGATGTGTTGTTGCTTGAGTTTGCGTGCTAGGGTTTGTGAGACGGTCTCTTCCTGTGAGATGGCTTGCGTCAGATGGTCTATGTTTGCCTGCAGCCACTGGCGTTCGTTCACCATGTCTATTAGTAGCGATGCAAAGGAACGGCTCGGGGCGTGCGTATAGCCGGCGGTATTCAGAAAATCTTTCAATAACGTGTCGACAGCGCTATCATCGCGAAAATTCGTATCCGGTTTGCTGAGGAGTATCGCCAGACGTAACTGATTGCATGGGTTTTCATCCAGTAGCTGGTTCGCACGTAGTGCCTGCTGCAGTGTACCTTGTGCCTCGCTGGAGAGCAGTGAAACGGCCGTATAGAACTCCATGACACCGTCGCATGTTTCGCTATTGCCTGGTTGTGCTGATGTTGTATTAACGGTCTGCACCTGAGCACAGGCCGTCAGCAGCAGTGCGGCTATCATTCCCATCCCTTGGCGAATCATTTAATGCGAATGCCTCTCATCTCTATCTTGCTCAGTAGTAGCCAATACCAATGGCAGAGTGACGTGCAAATGTGCCCCGGCTGGATAATCTCGCACTTTGATATTACCACCGTGCAGGCGAGTATAACGTTGTGCGATGGCCAGTCCCAGCCCTGTTCCTTTAACGTGGCTTCGCGCAAGCTGTTTACCCTGAAAAAAAGGTTCAAAAATCGCCTCTCGTTCTTCGCTGCTAATCCCTGGTCCTGTATCGATTACTTCGATATTAACATCATTGTCTTCAGCCCAAAGTTTGAGCCAGATCTGACCACCATCAGGTGAATATTTGATAGCATTAGACAACAAATTATCAATTAGCGTACAGATTTGCTCGCGCTCGCCGTATAGGCTAACTGTTTGTAGCTCAGTGTGCACGGTAATTTTTCTGGCGCGTATCGCAAGACGGTGTTTGTGGATAATATCTGGCAATAGAACATTCAAGACGATGGTTTCCTGTCGAAGTGGTTTTTCCTGAGCCAGCGCTGCATTAAAGTTTAGCAGCGCCTCGACTTGTGTCTGGAGCTGAAGACTGCTTTCTCGCAAGATGGAAGCCACTTCAGCCTGTTCATGATTCAGCGTACCGACCACCTCATCACGTAACAACTCTGCACCTTCCCGAATGGCCGTCAGCGGTGTTTTCAGTTCGTGTGAAACATGATGTAAAAATATCTGTTTTTGCTTGTCCAGGCTGGACAAACGATTTCGCAGCCAGTCGAGGTGCTCGCTGAGCTCGCGGATATCCTGTGGACCACCCACGTTGACAGGAACCGTAAATTCACCGGCACCCAAACGATGAATAGCCGCTCCCAGACGTCGCAACGGACGGCTAATCAGCACACTAAAAATAACGGCTAAAAATAGCGCTAATGGAATCAAGCTTAATGCTTGTAGTAACAACAGGTTTTGTACTTGTTTTACCTGTTGATTGGTAACGCTGCTCTGTTGGGTGATCATCAACGTGACGTCTAAGGGAATCTGGCGCACCAACTGGGCCAGATTACGCTGTTCGGCTAGCTTATCCGGGATGTTTTGTGTCAGAGGATCGGGCGTGTCAGCGATGGCGCGCAGTGTGTGATACAGCGCCTGTTCATGCACGCGCAATTGTTTTAACCGATCCGCAAAACTCTCGTCCAGTGGTAAATTTTCTAGCTTGGTAATGGCATTGGCAAGTTGTTCACGCTGATTTTCATAACGCTGCAATAGCACAGGGTCGCGCAGGACAATATACTGACCTGTGCTACGCTCTATATTTAGCGTCTGGGCCATGATGATGCGACTGGCCTCGACCGCCCGGGTGGAGTCTCGCACGGCGAGCTGCATCTGGGCTGAGAGATTATCGATCTGGACAAAAGTGCTCACCAGGGCAGCTGAAAGCGGCAGAGCGGCGAGTAAAAAACCGATCAACATCAACTGAAAGATTGAGGTTGGCAGGGTTAACTGCATTACCCGACACCTCTGGGTTTTTCTGATTTTTTAGGCAAGAACCCAAAGCTGCGTAGCAAGAGGGTACTGTGTGGAGAGTGAATTTGTATCATGGTTCATCATAATGGAGCACAGTCAAAAATGCGCCCATTACTGGGAAAACAGATCTATAATAACCAATTAAATATAAGACAGCCCCGAAACTCCATCTATGGAATTTCAGGGCTGTTTAAAGTGCGAACTGAGAGGATGCCGTTGATTGCGTGGCAACCTTCATAACTCTCTAAAAA
>QIJH01000052.1 GCA_003232725.1 Chromatiaceae bacterium
GTTGTACGAAGAATACCGTGCTGAGGCTGAAAAAACAGTTCAGGCTCAGGTAGTCTCCGCATTTCCGGTGACCAGTGCGCAGCAGACCAGCATCAAAAAAGCGTTGAAAAAACGTTTGGGTTGCGAGGTCGAGCTCGTCTGCACAACAGACAACTCTCTAGTGGGTGGTGCCATTATTCGCGCAGGCGATATGGTTATCGACGGTTCGGTGGTCGGTCAGTTAGAAAAATTGACCCATGCCCTGACCCATTAAATTTTGGTTTAAGACCCACTGAAAACAATTTGTTATAGAGGATATAAACATGCAGTTAAATGCAGCAGAAATCAGTGAACTGATTAAGCAACGAATCGAAAACTTCGATGCAGTTAGCGAAGCACGTACCGAAGGTACCGTGGTCAGCGTTAAAGATGGTGTTGTTCGTATTCATGGCCTGGCTGATGTCATGCAGGGCGAAATGATTGAATTTGCCAACAACATCTTTGGTATGGCACTTAACCTAGAGCGTGACTCTGTGGGTGCCGTTATCATGGGCGCTTACGAGAGCATCTCTGAAGGTGATAATGCAAAATGTACTGGCCGAATCCTTGAGGTTCCGGTTGGCAGAGGTTTATTGGGTCGAGTCGTTAACTCGCTAGGTGTGCCGATTGATGGTAAAGGGCCGATTGAGTCAGACGGTACTTCTCCTATTGAAAAAGTAGCGCCAGGTGTGATTGCGCGTCAAGGTGTTGATCAACCAGTTCAGACGGGCCTGAAAGCGATTGATGCAATGGTGCCGATTGGTCGTGGCCAGCGTGAGCTGATCATTGGCGATCGTCAAACGGGTAAAACAGCGGTTGCGATCGATGCGATCATCAATCAGAAAGGCACTGGTGTAACCTGTATTTATGTTGCGATTGGCCAGAAGGCTTCTTCTGTTGCCAACGTGGTGCGTAAGCTTGAAGAGCATGATGCACTGGCTCATACCATTATTGTGGCAGCGACCGCATCTGATCCCGCATCAATGCAGTTCATCGCCCCTTACGCCGGCTGCACCATGGGTGAATACTTCCGTGACCGCGGTGAAGATGCACTGATTGTTTATGATGATCTGACCAAGCAAGCCTGGGCCTATCGTCAGGTTTCACTGCTGCTGCGTCGTCCGCCAGGTCGTGAAGCGTATCCGGGTGATGTTTTCTATCTCCATTCTCGTCTGCTAGAGCGTGCAGCTCGTGTGAACGTTGATTATGTTGAGAAATTCACCAACGGCGAAGTGAAAGGTAAAACCGGTTCCCTAACCGCACTGCCAATCATTGAAACCCAGGGTGGTGATGTTTCTGCATTCGTACCCACTAACGTCATTTCGATTACTGATGGACAGATTTTCCTTGAGACCGATCTATTCAACTCGGGTATCCGCCCTGCGATCAACGCGGGTCTGTCAGTCTCTCGTGTTGGTGGTGCAGCGCAGACCAAGATAATTAAGAAGCTGGGTGGTGGTGTACGTCTTGATCTTGCACAGTATCGTGAGCTGGCTGCATTTGCACAGTTTGCTTCTGACCTTGATGAAACGACACGTAAGCAGCTTGAGCGTGGGCAGCGTGTTACCGAGCTGATGAAACAGAAGCAGTACGCGCCGATGAGTGTTGCGGATCAGGCAACCTCTCTATTTGCTGCTAATGAAGGCTTTCTTGATGATGTTGATTTGAACAAAGTTGGCGCCTTTGAAACGGCACTGATTAGCTACATGAACAGCAGTCACGCTGATCTGATGGCGACCATCAACGACTCTGGTGACTTCAATGGCGATATCAAATCTGGTCTAGCATCAGCGATTGAGTCATTCAAGGCAAACAACGTCTGGTAAAGACGGGAGATTTGTAATGGCTGTAGGTAAAGAGATACGCACTAAGATCACTAGCATTAAGAATACGCAAAAGATCACGCGTGCGATGGAAATGGTTGCCGCGAGTAAGATGCGTAAAGCGCAGGATCGCATGAAGGCTTCACGCCCTTATGCACAAAAAATGCGTAATGTTGTTGATCATCTGGCTCATGCGCATCCTGAATATAAGCATCCGTACCTGGAAGATCGCGATGTAAAGCGTGTGGGTTACATCGTAGTCTCTTCAGATCGTGGCTTATGTGGCGGTTTGAACAGTAACTTGTTTAAACGCACGGTTATTTCGATGAAAGAATGGCACGACCAGGGTAAAGAGATTGATCTCTGCACCATTGGTAGCAAGAGCGCTGCCTTTTTTGGACGCCTAGGTGGTAACGTTGTTGCACAGACTGCACATTTGGGTGATCGACCTGAGATTACCGACCTGATTGGTTCAGTTAAGGTGATGCTGGATGCCTTTAATGAAGGCAAGATTGATCGCCTTTATGTGGTTTATAACGAGTTTGTTAACACCATGACACAGGAACCTACGGTTGCACAGTTGCTGCCGGTTGAGAAAAAAGAAGACAAAGAGTTAGCGCATCACTGGGATTATTTCTACGAGCCTGAAGCAAAAGATGTGCTGGATGCATTGTTGGTTCGCTTTATTGAATCGCAGGTCTATCAGGGTGTGGTTGAAAACCTCGCCTGTGAGCAGGCAGCACGAATGGTTGCGATGAAGTCAGCATCTGATAATGCCGGTGATCTGATTGGTGATTTACAGCTGATCTACAACAAGGCACGTCAGGCGGCAATTACTCAAGAGATTTCAGAGATCGTGAGTGGCGCATCCGCTGTTTAGTGCGAAGCCTGGTTGAGCGTGTTGTTCAGAATTTTTGCAAGACAAGATATTAAATTTTATAAGAGGAATTGAGGCGATGAGTGCAGGAAAAATAGTACAGATTATCGGTGCTGTTGTTGACGTGGAATTTCCACGCGACGTCATGCCCAAGGTCTATGATGCATTACATGTGGGTGACGCAGGTCTGACCCTTGAGGTGCAGCAGCAGTTGGGTGATGGCGTTGTTCGTACCATTGCGATGGGTTCTACCGATGGTCTACAGCGTGGTAAAGCGGTGAGCAATACTGGTGGCCCGATTGCGGTACCCGTAGGCGAAAAAACACTGGGCCGTATCATGGACGTACTGGGTGACCCGATTGATGAAAAAGGGCCGATTGGCGAAGATACCCGCTGGGCAATCCATCGTAAGGCACCAAGTTACGAAGAGCAGTCTGGTAGTACTGAACTGCTAGAGACCGGTATTAAAGTGATTGATCTACTTTGCCCATTCGCTAAGGGTGGTAAGGTTGGGCTATTCGGTGGTGCGGGTGTTGGTAAAACCGTTAACATGATGGAGCTTATCCGTAACATCGCGATTGAGCATAGTGGTTATTCAGTATTCGCTGGCGTGGGTGAGCGTACGCGTGAGGGTAACGATTTTTACCACGAAATGACTGAATCAAACGTAATCGACAAGGTATCACTGGTTTATGGCCAGATGAATGAGCCGCCAGGTAACCGTCTGCGTGTTGCACTAACTGGTCTGACCATGGCGGAATATTTTCGTGATGAAGGCCGTGACGTACTACTGTTTATCGATAATATCTACCGTTACACTCTGGCGGGAACCGAGGTTTCTGCACTGCTGGGTCGTATGCCTTCTGCGGTAGGTTACCAGCCAACATTGGCGGAAGAGATGGGTGTATTGCAGGAGCGTATTGCTTCTACCAATAAAGGTTCGATTACTTCGATTCAGGCGGTATATGTGCCTGCGGATGATTTAACAGATCCATCACCTGCGACTACCTTTGCTCATCTGGATGCAACCGTTGTACTGTCTCGTTCTATTGCGGAACTGGGTATTTATCCGGCGATTGATCCGCTGGATTCAAGCTCACGTCAGCTTGATCCACTGGTGATTGGCCAGGAGCATTATGATATTGCACGTGCTGTACAGGGTATTTTACAGCGTTACAAAGAGCTGAAAGATATCATCGCGATTTTGGGTATGGATGAATTGTCAGAAGAAGACAGACAAACCGTTACCCGGGCACGTAAGATTCAGCGCTTTATGTCTCAGCCTTTTTTTGTGGCCGAGATCTTTACCGGGGCGCCAGGTAAATACGTTTCACTGAAAGACACGATCACTGCATTCAAGGGCATTATTGCGGGTGAATACGATCACCTGCCAGAGCAGGCATTTTACATGGTGGGTACCATTGAAGAAGCGGTTGAGAAGGCCAAAACACTTTAAATTTAAAGCGTGTTTCTATATTTTAGGCAGGATAAGTGATGGCAATGACAATACATGTAGACATCGTAAGTGCTGAGAGTGAAATCTTCTCTGGTACTGCTGAGATGGTATTTGCACCAGGCGTAATGGGTGAGTTGGGGATTCTTCCTCGTCACGCCCCGCTCCTCACGCAACTTAAGCCAGGTGAAATACGCATCAAAAATGGTGATAGCGAAGAGTCATTTTATGTCTCTGGTGGCATGCTTGAGGTTCAGCCTCATGTGGTAACAGTACTTTCTGATACTGCATTGCGCGCCAAAGACATCGATGAAGCTGCTGCGCTGGAAGCGAAGCAGAAAGCTGAAGATGCATTGCAAGATAAAACTTCAGAGTTCGAATACGCCAAAGCACAGTCTGAACTGGCAGAAGCCGTTGCACA
>QIJH01000097.1 GCA_003232725.1 Chromatiaceae bacterium
CCAAACAGCACCAGCCCGACACGATCACCAACCCGGCGTTCAATAAACTCACCCGCCACCAGCTGGATTGCAATCAGCCGGTTGACCATTCGCCCCTGCCATTCGAAATCCTCAACCTCCATACTGCCGGAGAGATCTACCGCCAGCATCAGGTCTCGTCCACTCACCGGTAGCTCCACCGCTTCGCCCTGCCACTGCGGTCTCGCACTGGCGATTACCAACAGTGCCCACGCCAATAGCGCAACCCATAACAGCCAACGCCCAGCCGTAACCGCTCCTGGTGTGGACAACCCCTCTGAACCAAAATCATTAAGGAAAGGCACTCTTAATACCGCATCATTGGCACTCACCGCAGGGCGCACAAACCAGCGCATCAGCAGCGGCAGTGGAATCAACCATAACAACCATGGCCATTCAAATTGAAGCGCTAAGTCCATCATCAGTGAGCCGCCTTTAAGCCGGGCAGCCGCACCAGCCACTCACCACACAAAGCATGCAGTGCCAGCGCATCACCATCAATTTGCTGCTGATAAGGGCCCTTCAGCAATAGACGGCCGGCACCCTCACTAAAACTGTTCGGTTGAGACAATGCATGTCTGCTATCTAAATAACGCAGCCACGCTTCACCACTAAGCCCGGCAACTGCTTCGCGTGGATAGTAATTAAGAGAGACCCGCCGCAGTAGCACTGACAATCCCTGCACTAGCTGGTTCACATTTTGCTCACGCTGGAACGCTGCCATTAGCGCCTCCCACTCGGCCAGTGCGACAACGCGTACGCGTCGTGCAGCCTTGTGCCGTTGCCACCACCAAAGCAGTAAGACAACCACTAAAACAAGTGCCAACAGCAACCACCAACCCGGTGCAGGTGGCCACCATGAGATCGCACCAGGCAAGTGAATATCACGCAGTGGCAGCTCAGCAGCCAGCGCCATCTCATCCATCAGACCAATCCTCGCCTGCCCAGCCCTTCACGCAATCGTTGCGACAGATACCATGGCGACGACACAGCGCCTGTAAAGCATCACGTCGTTCAATGAAGCGCTGATGATAGGCATCGCGAGCGGCCGCCGCCGTGGTATCAAGAGTCATCGCCTGCTCACCATCCCCAATACGATAGAGGCCTGCTGGTGGCAAGTTAGATTCCAGTTCATCATAGATAAAAAACATCACCACATCATTATGGCGCGCCAGTTGCGCGAGGTGCTGTTCGCTGCGCTCTTCCACATCACGACACCACCAGACTACCCGGACGTGCCACACGCCTTAAACGCAACAGCGATTGCACAGCCGCGTCACTCGCCACATCGCTATTATGCTGCGTTGCCGCTTTGGCCTGCTGCCACGCCAGCTGTTCTTGCTTCACCATACGTTGAATTAAATGCAGCACAGCATGTTTACTACCCTGGGGGCGAAGCTCTTCATGTTGTTGCTCAGAGAAAATAAGGCCGCCGATGCGGTCTCCCTGTGCCACTGCAGCCCACCCCAACAGCACTGCAGCACGCGCCGCAACCACTGATTTAAAAGCGCCTTGTGTGGCAAAAAACATTGACCGACGGCTATCCACCCAGAGCAACACCGCTCGCTCGCGCTCTTCACGAAACAGTTTAGTATGAGGCTTTCCGGTACGTGCCATCACCCGCCAGTCCAGCGTTCGCACATCATCCCCCGCCTGATACGGCCGCACTTCATCAAATTCCATCCCTCGGCCGCGGAATGAAGAGAGATACTGCCCGCTCTGCGCAGCCCGTACCTTCAATGCATTCAACGACAAACCGGCCGCCTCACGGTGTAACCCAATCAGTGATTTTTTATCAAGCCGAACCGGATCAAAAGGCATATCAATAACAGCCGAAGAGACGGAGGATGCACGCGCCTCTTCAACAGGGCTATCCTGCAATGCACTGCGAGCAAACAGTTGGGACAATCGTTTTAACACCAGTAAATCCAGCTAGGGCACCGCAATACGTGCCAGCAGCGCCTCAATAAAACGGTCGGGCGTAATCCCATCAGCTTCTGCTTCGTAACTCAATATAATACGGTGGCGTAACACATCATAGGCCATCGCCTGTACATCTTCGGGGCCAACAAAATCACGCCCCGCCAGCCATGCATGGGCACGCGCACAACGATCCAGTGCAATGGTCGCACGCGGGCTACCGCCAAACTGTAGCCAGCGCCCAAGCTGTTCATCGTAAGCCGCCGGATTACGCGTTGCGAGTACAATCTGCATCAAATACTCTTCCACGTTATCCGCCATAAATACCTCCAGCACCTCTTTACGCGCGGCAAATAGCTCTTTCTGTGTGACCAGAGGTGTTGCGGTATCAGAATGTGTCACCCCATCGCGCGCCTCGCCTCTCGCCAGATGCAAAATCTTGCGCTCAGCGGCGGCATCAGGGTAACCGATCGTAACATGCATCAAAAAACGATCTAACTGCGCCTCGGGCAGCGGGTAAGTCCCTTCCTGTTCAATCGGGTTTTGCGTTGCCATCACCAGAAACAGCGCCGGTAATTTATAAGTCACGGCACCCACGGTGATCTGGCGTTCTGCCATCGCCTCTAGCAGCGCCGATTGTACCTTGGCTGGCGCGCGATTAATCTCATCAGCCAACACCAGGTTATGAAATAGCGGCCCCTGCTGAAAGGTAAAAGAACCATCCTGTGGGCGAAAGATCTCAGTACCAGTCAGATCGGCTGGCAACAGATCCGGGGTAAACTGCACCCGGTGAAAGTCCCCTTCAATTCCCTCGCCCAGCACCTTGATCGCGCGTGTTTTAGCCAGTCCTGGCGCACCTTCTACCAGCAGATGGCCATCCGCCAGCAGCGCAATCAAAAGACGATTAACCAGCAGCTCCTGCCCAATGATGTGCTGGCTGATCGATTGATAAAGTTTTTTAATGCTCTCTTGATGAGACATAACTACCCTTGCCTTTATTTAGGATCTCTTTTTCGATGAACTACTGATTTTAAAAGCTATTTCTGCTTTTGCCAAGTCGATATATCCATATAAAAACGCAATTTAAACACCGAGTAAAGGTCACTTGCTAAGAACAGCCATTGCCGCATTGATCATCTGTAAGCGCACGGTATCGCCACCACGATCCGGATGGTGCTCCATTGCTAAACGACGATAATGTTGCTTGATCGCCACCGCATCAATCGGTTCCTCCAACCCCAGCACCGCTAGCGCCTGACAGCGCTTTTCCGAACCATTGAGACGCGACCAGAATTTATCAAGCATCTGCTCCAGTACTTCTGCCGTTGTCTGCTCCAGGTAGCGGCTATCGAGATAATAATCACGTAATGCATCGACTTCTCTCAGCGGATACCCATCAGCTGGAAGCGGATCGTATTCACGTAATATAACCAGCAAAGGGCTAATCTCAAGCAGGTGGCTCTGCGCGGCCCACAACTTATCACGCAGGCAGTACAGCGCATTAAAGAGCCTGAAATGGGCACAAAATAGTGCAAAGGTCTCACGAAGCCTTGAAATATCAAAACGTTCATCACCGCATTCATAGAGTGCAGCAAAGAGTTCATACTCGCTCAGTCCGGCCGGGTTATCACCTAGAAGGGTTAATATTTGTTCGCCAAGCTCGCTCGCTATCCGTTCATTAGCGAATGCGGGCAGATCGTCCATGTCGTGCCCATCCATCAAAACAGACTAATATTGAAGTAACAACTTGAGACCTTTACTCGAGTCTCAGCTTCTCTGTTGAGTTATTTAACAGAAAGCAGTTCAACATCAAATTGCAGCATTGAGTTTGGGCCAATATCACCACCGGCTCCACGCGGGCCATAGGCCAAATCAGCAGGGATAAATAACTGCCACTTGGCACCCTCTTTCATCAACTGCAGCGCCTCCGTCCACCCCCTAATCACACCATTCACAGGAAAAGTGGCTGGTTCACCGCGCTGATACGAGCTATCAAACTCGGTACCATTAATCAAAGTCCCGCGATAATGGACAGAAACCGTATCTTCTGCTGTTGGCTGCTTACCCGTACCCGCCGTGATCACCTTATATTGCAATCCACTTTCCAATACAATGACACCCTTTTTCCCTTTGTTCGCAGCAAGAAACGCCTCGCCTTCAGCCTTATTCGCACTGCTGGCTAACTCTTTCTTAGCGTTCTCTTTTTTCTGATAATCAGAAAAAAGTGTCTGCATCACTTCCCTCGAGAGCTGTGGTTTTTTAGCGGCCATGACATCACCAATAGCCATCGCAACCGAATCAGCATCAATATCCATCCCGTTGCGTTTTAGATCTTCTCCGATCTGAATACCCACCGCATAACTAAATTGTTGCTTTTCACTATCCAGACCACCTTCAGCCTGTGCAATAGAGACAGATAAAACCATTAAAAGTGATGTAACAAGAGCACTGGTTTTCATATTTTCCCTCATAAATTATTTATTTTAATCAGCATTAGAGCGCGGAATTTCAGATAAAAAAAGGGGCAGGAATAACCTACCCCTTGTTCAACGTGCGCTCCATGCTGAGTTTCCACTTCCGTTACACTCTTATTAGATCTTCCGTGAAAAACTTGATAGCATAGTTATACTCCCCCAACCAACAACCGTCAAATAATAGAAAAGCACTACTCCAAAAGTAACTTTAAAACTAAAAACAGGCCGAAAATTCAAAATACTCACATCATTAACAAACCACCCATCACTATTTTGTAGCAAAATAACGACAGCATTTGTACACTGCAGCAAACGAGCTCTAAAAAAATCAGCAAGATATTCTGAGGAGGTGATTTATGAATAAAATGACGTTTGTTGGGGTATGCTGTCAAACATTACTACTCACATCAGGCATGTTGTCTCATGCAATCGCTAGCGATCCTCCTTCAGCCAATGAAATCATTAACCAGTGCTACTACAAACATGCCGGCAATGATCAACGCTCATACATGCAGATAACGCTTAAAGCGGCTGGTGGTAAAAAGCAAATCAGCGAGTACACCCGCCTCTGGAAATATTATGGTGGTAAAGAAGGGGTGGTCGACAAAGTGCTACTCTTCACCGATATGCCACTAAAAGACAAAGGCCTCTCCTTCATGCGCTGGGGCTACACAGGTGAGAGCAAGCAGGCAACTAAACAGTGGATCTATCTGCCAGAACTCAGAAAGGTTCGCCGCATCATCCCGCGCGACCCGCAAACCAAAGAGTGGATCATCAAAGATGAAGATTTAAGGCTGCGTGAACCACACGAAGACAACCACACCTTTGGCGGTGAAAAGAGCGCTGATGGAAAATCATATTACCTGGTTGATTTCGAACCTCATAATGACCCTGTCTATAGCAAACGTACCTTCTGGTTCAACAAGGGCGACAACGCCAGTGACTGCTCGCTAGCTAAAGTCGACTTCTACGATAAGCGTGGTGAAAAAACCAAGCAGCAACTCATTGAATGGCGACGTGAAGGCAAAGCCTGGATCTGGGATAAAGTGGTGATTGAGGACACCAACAGCGATGCCTACATTCATTACGAGATGAAGCAGGTCGAAATTAATATTGGATTGAACGATTCACTGTTCACACAGCGTTCAATGCAAAAAGGGTATAGCAAGTAACCATCGCAGACTAACTACTGGTACAGCCTCTCGAAACCTGAGGGGCTGAAACCATTCATGCATTTTTTACCCACCAGTATAATCGGTACCCCTGTACCTTT
>QIJH01000149.1 GCA_003232725.1 Chromatiaceae bacterium
CAATCGGCATCTTTGCCGTCGCGTATAAAAATACAGCGGCCGAAAGACCCGCAACAGATTGCCACATAAATTTCTTTCGTGCGCTGAGGCCGTCTGAGTTCGCACCCACAATCTTGCGATAATCATCGACCCAACCGATCGCGCCAAACATCAATGTAACAATCAGCACCACCCACACATAACGATTACCAAGATCACCCCACAACAATGTGCTGATGGCGATGGCGACCAGTATCAATGCACCGCCCATAGTGGGTGTACCTGATTTAACCAGATGGCTTTGCGGGCCATCATCACGAACATTTTGACCAATCTGGTAGTGGTTCAGCTTGCGAATCATAATAGGGCCCACCACAAACGAAATGATCAGCGCCGTTAACACACCTAAAATTGCACGCAGTGTCAAATATTGAAAGACAGCAAAACCGCTGTAGCTTTCAGCTAAATACTCTGTCAGTAGTAGTAGCATCTTAGCCGCTCACCCCAACAGCACGCGCATAAACAACATCTTTATCCGCACCACCCAGAGAAATACCATCGTCAAGCAGCGCTGCAACAACATGCTCCATCTTCATGCTACGCGACCCTTTCACCATCACCGTGACAGGCGGCACTGAAGCGGTTAATACCCCCCTTAGCTCACTCATCAACGCATCTTCTGTTGTAAAGTGATTTGCCATCGCACCAAAAGCCTGTGCCGCATGTTGCGCCATCTTTCCAATCGTAAAAAGTCGCTTAACACCAGCACAATGTGCTTGCTCACCCATCTGCCGGTGCAGGCTAACCGCCAGCTCCCCTAGCTCACCCATATCAGCCAGCACCAGAATCTTTTCACCATCATGTTCATTCAACACATCTAACCCCGCCTGCAATGAAGCAGGGTTTGCATTATAGGTATCATTAATTACGGTCACACCAGCCGGGCTCTGTTTAATTTGCAGACGACCAGCAACATCAACCAATGACTGCAAGCCATCTCGCACTGAATTCAACGTTGCGCCCGCCGCCATTGCCGCGGTACTCGCCGCAAGAGCATTCATCACATTGTGGCGTCCAGGTAATGGCAACGATATCTCAACACTCTGCGCACCCGCATGTAATTTAAAATAATAACCAGCACCGGCACCGGCCACGCGCACTAAATCCGTTGCTGAGACATCCGCCTCGTTATCAATACCAAAATGTTTGCACGCGATCTCTGCGCAGATAAGCTGCCACACATCAGTGTACTGATCATCTGCATTGATAACGGCAACACCTCCTTTTTGCAGCCCTTCAAAAATCTCACCTTTAGCCCTGGCAACACCCGCAACATCACCAAAACCTTCAAGGTGAGCAGGGCCCGCATTATTAACCATCGCCACCGTTGGCTTTGCCAGATTGGTTAGATAACGAATTTCACCGTGGTGATTCGCCCCCATCTCAACCACTGCGTAATGATGATCACTATTGATCTGCATCAGCGTCAGTGGCACCCCGATATCATTATTCAGGTTACCTTTGGTTGCCAGTACCTTTCCTTGTCGACCCAGAATCGATGCCAACATCTCTTTCACGCTGGTTTTACCATTACTACCAGTCACCGCAATCACAGGAATCGGATACTGCATCCGCCACGCCGATGCGAGTTCACCCAGGGCACGATGGCTATCATTTACAATCACTTGCGGCAGCTCACTATCCACCGCATGTTCTACCAGTAATGCAGCAGCACCCGCCTGCTGGGCAGCCAAAACAAAGGCATGACCATCAAAATTGGGGCCGCGCAGTGCGACAAACAGATCGCCGTTATTCATCGCACGACTATCAATACTCAGCGCCGAAAATAAGGCGTCACCACCACACAGTTCACCGCCACAAAGCTGCGCCAGCTGCAATAATGAAAAGGCATCTCGAGAGGCTAATACCATTACGCCACCTCCCGTAAAATAGCCTGCACACATTCACGATCATTGAATGGCAGCTTCTGTTCACCCACCTGTTGGTATAACTCATGACCTTTGCCAGCCACCACCACAACATCATTAGCAGTGCTATTTTTCAACGCGGCACTAATGGCTGCAGCGCGTTCGTGAATCACAGTCACTTTTTTAGCTGTCTCAATACCCGCCATGATGTCACGCACAATCAATGCCGCATCTTCAGAGCGGGGGTTATCGTCGGTGATCACAATTTCATCGGCATACTGCGCCGCCACCGCCCCCATTAACGGGCGCTTACCACTGTCTCGATCACCACCACAACCAAAGAGACAGACCAGCCGCCCTCGGCAGTGATCTCGCAATGCAAGTAAAACATTCTGCAGCGCATCCGGCGTATGGGCATAATCAATCACGACCAACGGCAGCCCATCCTCACCGCCCATGCGCTCCATACGGCCGCTGGCATTACGCACCTGCACTAACAATGCCAAAGCTTTTTCAAGCGGTAGATCCATCAGCAAAAGCATCGCTAACACGGCCAACAAATTGCTCGCGTTAAACGCCCCCAATAAATGCTCGCTACGCAGTACGCCATCACCCCAGGAGGTGGTCACACGCATCTCAATGCCAGCCTCATCAAGGCGGGTCACTTCACCGTATACACCTCGTGCGCCACCAACCAATCGCGCAGCGTCCTGCGATGTTTGCAGTAAGCCATACGCAACCGCGCTCACACTGGCTGGCAAGGCCGCTAACAAGTGAACACCAAAATCATCATCTTGATTAATCACCGCATGACTCAGGCCGGGCATCTCAAACAACTTTTGCTTGGCTGCGCCATAGGCGTCAAGATCAGCGTGATAATCAAGATGGTCTCGGGTTAAATTGGTAAAAACGGCCACATCAAATGCAACTGCAACGACACGCCCCTGTTCAATCGCATGTGATGACACCTCCATCACTACACTACTCGCACCAGCATCAACCATCTCTTTTAAATACGACTGCAATACCACTGGCGGCGGCGTCGTGTGTGTTGCTACCTGTAATGCATCGGGAAAACCATATCCCAACGTCCCCATCACACCACACTTGTCACCATTCAACTGCAGCGCCTGTGACAAAAAATGACAACATGAGGTTTTACCATTAGTACCAGTCACGCCAACCATAAACAGTTGTTGTGAAGATTGCGCAAAAAAACGCGCGGCGATCAGCCCGACTTTTCGTTGCAATTCGCTTACGTGGATCATCGGCACCCGGCTCGTCACCACTGCTTCAATATCACCATCAAACACAACGGCAACCGCACCCGCCGCAATCGCATCTTGAATATATTGCGTGCCATCGGCACTTTCACCACGGTAAGCAATGAATAGATCACCTGCTGATATTTCACGACTATCAATGGCAAGACCGCGCACATCACAATCGTTTACAGCCGACACATTTGCTAACCCGCCCAGCAAATAGCGTAGTAAATGCCCTCGTCCTTTCACTGCGCCGCCACTCATAAATGGCTCCCCACTGCAGCATGCATGCTTGATTCATCCTGAGCAGGCCGCACATGTTCCGCAATTTTTTGATGCAGACGTTTCATATTGATTCGCGGTACATCATCTGGCACTACACCCAACTGACGTAATGCACCAGCCATCACTTTGGAAAAAGCGGGTGCCGCAACCTGGCCACCATGATAGGCCTCTGTACGCGGCTCATTGATCATCACCACCGCCACCAGACGAGGGTCACTAACCGGTGCCATTCCTGCAAAGATAGAGAGATAACGTTCCTCTGAATAACCACCCACATCCGATTTATGTACGGTACCAGTCTTACCCGCTACGCGATAACCAACCACACTCGCTTTCACACCAGTCCCTTTTTCAGAGACCACCGCTTCCATCATCTTTAATATACGCTTCGCCACTGCAGGCTCCATCACCTGCTCGGGCTGTAACGCCTCGCCGTCCAGCGCAAGAAATGAAGCCGGGTTGATCCGCCCCTCATTTGCCAGCACCGTGTAGGCCTGCGCCAGTTGCAGTGAAGTAACAGACATGCCATAGCCAAATGAAAATGTTGCCTGATCAATATCACTCCACTTCCAGTGATCTGTCATCAATCCTGATACTTCACCGGGAAAACCACTATGGGTTAATGAACCAAAACCTGCGCGCGAATAAACATCCCATAATTTTTCCGGTTCTAGCGCGAGAGCCAGCTTACTGACGCCAACATTACTTGATTTCACCAGAATATCCGTCAAATTAAGATTGCCGTAATTCTTTGTATCGCGCACCGTGTCACGTCCCACACGGAAATACCCCGGCGCCGTCCTGATCACGTTACCAGGCAAATATTTTTTAGATTCCAACGCGGCTGCTACAGTAAAAGGCTTCATGGTAGAGCCCGGTTCAAACACATCGGTCACGGCACGGTTACGTACATGACTATTTTTTAGCGTACTGCGATTGTTGGGATTATAAGAAGGCTGGTTAACCATCGCCAGCACCTCACTGGTTTTGGCATCAAGGATCACAATCGAACCTGTTTGCACGATGATCTCGTATTGCCGTCTTCAACTCACGATAGGCCAGGTATTGAATGTTACGGTCAATGCTCAACCGCAGCACTTTACCCGGCTCAGGTACGTTAATGCTTTCAACATCTTCGACCACATGACCGAGGCGATTTTTGATCACACGTTTACTACCCGAAGTCCCTTGCAGCCACTGGTCATAGGCCAACTCTAACCCTTCCTGCCCTTGATCATCCACATTGGTAAAGCCGACCACATGCGCAGCCACTTCACCAGCCGGATAATAACGACGATATTCACGTTGCAAAAAGACACCCGGAATCCCAAGCGCCGTCACTTGTTGTGCAACATCAGGATTGATACGTCGCTTCAGGTAAACAAATTCTCGCGTTTGCCGCGTCATTACACGCTGACTCAGCACATCGATATCCAGCTCCAATAATTTGGCCAGACGCGGCCACTCCGTACTGGCTGTGATCAACTCCTGCGGATTCACCCACACCGAATCTACTGGGGTACTAATGGCCAATGGCTCACCATTGCGATCGGTAATCATGCCACGATGCGCGGTGATCTCCATCACACGCAGATGCCGCGCATCACCTTGCCCCTGTAAAAACTCACTGTCAGTCACCTGTAGATCAATCGCGCGCCAGATCAACAGCCCAGCCGACAGCATAATTGCACCCAACACAACGCTATGCCGTAGTGGATGAATCAGTACCAGCTGCTTTAATTTGTGCACTTTTTTCTTCATGGTGAAACGATCACAATTTGATCAGGTTTGGGCGCATCCATTTCCAGACGAGTACGTGCCACCTGCTCAACTCGATTGGGTGTCGCCCAGGTGCTCTGCTCTAGCTGCAACTGCCCCCACTCAATATTCAAACCGTCACGCATCCCTTCTAGCGATTGCAACTCAACAAATAATTTACGGCTATGATGTTTGCTATAGACCACCCCCAGCGCCGAAAACAGCACTGCTGTTGCCAATAAAATTAAAAAGACCACCCGCCCCTTAATCATGCGAGTTTCTCCGCCACTCGCATCACCGCACTACGCGCACGCGGGTTAACTGCCAATTCATCCTTACCGGCATAGATCGCCTTACCGATACGCTTCAGATGCTGACCTCGCGTACTTTCCATCACTGGAAGACCGCGTGGAAACTGCTCACCACGCTCCTGGTCCCGCATAAAACGTTTTACAATTCGATCTTCCAGAGAGTGAAAGCTAATCACCACCAGACGCCCACCCACCTCAAGCGTATCTAACGTCTGGCCGAGACAAGCGTGCAGATCATCCAGCTCATGATTAACTGCGATACGGATTGCCTGAAATGCGCGGGTAGCAGGATCTTTTCCCTTTTCCCAGGACGGGTTGGCCTGCGCCACAATCATCTGCAGTTGCGCCGTCGTTTCGATTACCGCCGCTGCGCGCGCCGCCACTATCGCGCGCGCAATACGAGGCGCATAACGCTCCTCGCCGTAGTCACGCAGCACCTTGATAATTTCATCGAGCGGCGCATACACCAGCCACTCTGCCGCACTTTCACCCGCTTCAGGGTTCATGCGCATATCGAGCGGGCCATCATTACGGAAACTAAAACCACGAGCAGCATCATCTAACTGAGGTGAAGAGACCCCAAGGTCAAGCAGTATACCGCTGACCTTTCCCGTAAGCCCCTGACTCTCTACATGCTGACCCAGCATTGCAAATGACCCATGTTGTATCGAAAAACGAGAATCCGATCCGAACTTTTGCTGCGCAGCTGCGAGCGCCTCAGGGTCCTTATCGATTGCCAATAGTCGTCCCGACTGATCAAGCATCTCCATGACCTTTAACGCATGACCGCCACGCCCAAAGGTTGCATCCACATATACACCCGTTGGCTTTACCGCTAATGCGGCTACTGCCTCATTAAGTAAAACTGCCTGGTGCTGGAATGTTGCATCTTCAATCTCATCCATCATCAAACTACAACGACAACG
>QIJH01000117.1 GCA_003232725.1 Chromatiaceae bacterium
TATTTTCAGATTGTTGTGGCCTCCAGCTGACATCACCTGATTCAGACAGATTGCTCCATCCCGCCCGCATTTTTCAAAGGTACTTCTTGAAGGTGCTCGCGGTCACCGAAACAGTCATCGCGAACACCAGTGCAAAAGGCAGGACAACAAATGTCGGATGCAGGCTGAACGGTAAAGCGAGATAAGTCACCCAGGTCAATATGATCAATGGAAAAGCTGCCTTCTTTGCGTAGTGGTAACGAATGGCTTGATTCGGCAATACTTCCCTAAATCAATTAACTTTGACCAGGTTCGAAACATAGAAGTAAAACAAGTAATGGATAAGTTAAATCGAAGACCGAGAAAAACTCTAGGATTCAAAACGCCATCAGAGGTATTTGCATGTGAGTAATTTATTATTCTCTGTTGCGGTTATTAGTTGAATTCAAGGGGTCGGACCATCACAGTCTGTTGATATTTAACACAATTTCAACGTAAAACAGCTATTTTTAACTTAAAAGGCTCTTTTTCCCAGCTAAATAACAACTTTAAGGTGAAGGGCACCTCTATCAATCCATGGAAATTCATCTTCCATCCCAAATCGTCCCTCTCAGCGTTAAGAATCTTCGCAATAGCCAGGCTATTC
The DNA here is from genome assembly GCA_003232725.1 of Chromatiaceae bacterium. GTDB lineage: Bacteria > Pseudomonadota > Gammaproteobacteria > SZUA-140 > SZUA-140 > SZUA-76. The sequence goes on from QIJH01000117.1 coordinate 626, forward strand.
CGTGCGATCCTTGCCTTGATATGAACAATTTGGGATGCAACCTGATCTATCCAGAATTAATTGAGGTGCCCTGAAGTGTTATGCCAAGCTACATCTGGCACATCACACGTCATTATCTGACCACGTTTTATTAAATTAAAATTATACCGCAATATTATAATAAAGCGGTATAAATGCAACGTAAATATTAAATATAATCCATGTGTAAGAACCCTTTAATATAAATAATATTATAATAATTATATATATACATTTATACCGCATATGAACTATACTTGCGGTATAAATTGGATGTTAATATGGCAAATATTGAAAGATTACCCGATATTGTGACACTGCAATACAGTGAACTTTTGCAACAGTGTGTCCATCCTGCACCGGATGGAGCCAACGTATCTTTTAAGTCAAAAAAAGTGGCTGGCAAGCGTTACTGGTATTTGTATATAAGTCTCGGCGATCGGCGAAGTGAACATTATCTTGGTGAAGAAACAACAGCGCTGCTCGATAAGATTGATCAAGAGCGCGGCTTGTGGGAGTCCACCGTAGATGACCGGAAATCACGAGCAAGACTGGTTGCGATGCTTCTCGCTGGTGGAGCAACTAAAACACCAGCCTATGAAGGGAAGGTGCTTGCCTTGCTGGCAAAATCCGGTATGTTTCTCGCAGGTGGAGTTGTGATTGGAACGCTTGCGTTCAGGGCTTATGCAAATATGTTAGGCGTTAACTGGCATAGTGATTTGCAAACTCGGGACATTGATCTCGCCAGTGATTACAAATATCCCATTGTATTTCCACGTAGTAAAAAACCCATAAATTTGTCGAATATATTATTGGATAGTGGCATGGGGTTTTTGGAAGTACCCGCACTGAATCGGAAATCACCCTCGACTACATTTAAGATTAGAGGACAGGAATTATCTGTTGAATTGTTAACTCCGATGCGTGGAAGAGACACTGCGAAACCAATTGAAATTACAGGGCTCTCAGCGTTTGCCTATCCCTTTCGGTTTCTTGATTATTTATTAGATGATATACAGCCAGCGGTATTACTTTATAAATATGGTATTTTCATTAATGTGCCTGCACCGGCTCGCTTTGCTTTTCATAAACTGGTTGTTAGTCAAAGAAGAAGGGCGGGTGATGTTGAAAAAATAAAGCGTGATGTGTCACAAGCAGAGCAGGTATTCGAAGTGCTGGTTGATGAGAGGCCAGGTGATCTCATATTGGCGTATGAGGCAGCTGAAAAAATGGGTGAGAAATTTAATCAGCAAATGACTTTGGGTATGGAAATGATTGATGCTGAGGTGAGTAGAGCGGTAAAACAAATTATTGGGTAAATCTTGCAAGGCCTCAGATAATTATTAAATGACAACGGGTTGGACCAAGCCAACTCATTGATAAGATAGAATAATGGATCTAGAATAAGCCATCTTCAGGCCTTAAACGGCCCATTTCCCCCGCTAAATAACCACTTTAAGGGTATGGGCATCTCAATCAATCCATGGAAATTCATCTTCCATCCCAAATCGTCCATCTCTGCGTTAAGAATCTTCGCAATAGCAAGCTATTACGTGCGATCCTTGCCTTGATATGAACGATTTGGAATGCAATCTGATCTATCCAGAATTAAATGAGGTGCCCTGAAGTGTTATGCCAAGAGCGGATCAAGGGATCAGAGTACTTGAAAGCTTTAGATCACCCGCTCAGCGGCTTAATCAGGTATCATGCGCCAGCAATCCTTTATTAGCCAAAAAAGATTGAATTCACGTGACAAAAATAGCCTTCTCATCACTACCCTTAAGCGCTGAGATTTTAGCCAATATCGAGTCACTGGACTACCAGGTAATGACGCCGATTCAGGCACAGAGCTTGCCTGCAATTCTAAAAGGCAAGGATTTACTGGCACAGGCAAAAACGGGCAGCGGTAAAACAGCTGCATTCGGCATTGGCTTACTGCATAAACTTGAAGCACGAACTTACCGAACCCAGGCACTGGTTCTTTGCCCGACGCGCGAACTTGCTGATCAGGTAAGTAATGAAATTCGTCGCCTCGCGCGTGCGATACCCAATACCAAGATCATCACATTGTGTGGCGGCAAACCGATAGGCCCTCAACTGGCCTCACTGGAACATCACCCGCACATCGTGGTCGGTACACCAGGTCGAGTTTTAAAACATTTACAAAAGAAGTCCCTGAAACTGGATGGATTAAAAACGCTGGTGCTGGATGAGGCAGACCGCATGCTGGATATGGGTTTTCATGAAGACATCATTCGTATTATTGATAAGACGCCACGGCAAAGGCAAACCCTGTTATTTTCAGCAACCTACCCGAATAAAATAAAAGAAATCAGTGATGCCATCCAGAATAGCCCTGTTGATGTTCGTGTGGAAACCTTGCATGAGCATAATAAAATTAAACAGGTTTTCTATGAAATACAAAAAGGCCATAGAACAAAAACCTTAGTTAGCCTGTTGCAGCATTATCGTCCTGAATCCAGCCTGGTGTTTTGTAATCGGAAACAACAATGCCAGGAACTGGCAAATGAGTTAAGGCAACAGGGCTACCATGCACTGGCCCTGCACGGAGATCTTGAACAAAAAGAACGTGACCAGGTGCTGATACAGTTTGCCAATAAAAGCTGTTCTATCCTTATCGCAACCGACGTTGCTGCACGTGGACTGCATATTAATGATTTACAGGCGGTGATTAACTTCGAGTTATCACCGGATCCGGAAATACATATTCATCGGATCGGGCGCACAGGTCGTGCTGGCAATGAAGGTTTAGCGCTGAGCTTGTTCATGGCCGCTGAGCAATACAAGGTCAAAGCGATAAAAGAATATATAAAAAGCCCAGTACAAATTGAAAAAACATCTTCGCTGAAAACCAGGGAGAACTTCAGACTCGATCCTCCGATGGTCACACTGTGTATTAATGGTGGTCGTAAAGACAAAGTTCGGGCGGGTGATATCTTAGGTGCTTTAACTGCAAACACCAATCTGCCGGGTAAAAAGATCGGTAAAATTGATATTTCTGATAACGTTTCTTATGTGGCAGTGGAATACTCCATTGCCAAACAAGCCTTGAAGATTCTTTCAGAAGGAAAAATTAAAGGTCGTAAATTTAAGGTACGAAAACTGCGTTAACCCCAGGTGAAGGGCACCTCTATTAAGTAGAAAACAACCAGGAAACATTATTTGCAATAATAGGGGCCAGACCAGAATGGCACTTACTTAAGCACTAACTGATTGATCTACATGAATAAAAAAGGCTGTTCCAGATGATAAGATGATGATCGCTAAAAAACCACTCATCATCCAGAGGAACAGCCTTCATGTATCGTACTCATCAGACAGCAGTACTGCAACAAAAACGTATCCGCAAACACATTTCAAATAACGATTCATACCGCTTTTTTAATCTACTCACCTGCCCTGATTTACTGGACAAAGTTGAATCTCTTCTTCCGGAACACAGGGAAAGATTGTTTCCACCGACCGAGACCTTATCCATGTTTCTGGCACAGGCAATGAGTGCAGATCGTTCCTGCCAGAATGTGGTGAATGATTCAGCTATCAAACGATTAGTGGGTGGGCTTCCCAACTGCAGCACGCATACGGGCGCCTACTGCCGAGCAAGGAAGCGTTTGCCATTGGAAATGGTTTCCGCGCTGGCGCGTTACAGCGGCCAAACTTTAGCAGACCAAGTACCTAAGTCATGGCTCT
>QIJH01000065.1 GCA_003232725.1 Chromatiaceae bacterium
GTGTTACCGTTGGCCTGGATCAAAATCGTCTTGCGATGTTGCTAGCGGTATTGCAACGCCACGGCGGCATTGCGATGTATGATCAAGATGTCTTCGTAAATGTCGTCGGTGGCGTACGTGTTTCCGAAACCGCTGCTGATCTCGCCGTGATTCTTTCGGCACTTTCAAGCATGCGCGATAAACCACTATCTAATGATCTTGCTGTGTTTGGTGAGATCGGTCTGGCAGGAGAGATACGCCCGGTACAAAATGGTCAGGAGCGCATTAAAGAAGCCGCGCAGCATGGTTATAAACGGGTTATCGTTCCGCTCGCTAATAAGCCTGCTAAACCGATTGAAGGGTTAGAGGTGATTGCGGTACAGCGCTTGGTTGAGGCGATTGAGTATATCTAGTTCGCTTGTCGCCATCGTCTGTCATATCGGCGATGACCGCTATACAGCCTAAATAGCACTCCGCACCGCTCATCTTTTATAGGGCAGACTTCAAGTCCTTTAGGATAATCCGCCACATGCATCATTCAGCTTACCCGCAGGCAATGGCAGGTGTTTTAAGTGCACACAGCACGAGAGTTATTTAAAGAGTTTAGTGCCGTTTCTGGCTAGAATTTTCATATTAACGCGTTATAATTTTTTTACTCTAAACGAAGTAGAAATATTGATGTTGAGTCCTGAAATTTGCCAGAAAGCCAGACTGTCTCGTGATCCACGTTTTGATGGGAAATTCTTCACGGCAGTGAAAACAACGGGGATCTATTGCCGTCCTATCTGTCCAGCAACGACACCCAAAGAGGAGAATGTAACCTATTTTTCCTCTGCGATAGAAGCTGCAAATGCTGGCTATCGACCTTGTTTGCGCTGTCGTCCTGATAGTGCGCCTGGTTCACCGGCATGGAAAGGTGTTAATACTACATTGGATAGAGCCATTCGCCTGATTGATGAAGGCGTTTTACAAGACCATTCTTTACATGGACTAGCTGAAAGGTTGGGCATAAGCGACCGCTATTTAAGAGCGCTGTTCAAAAAATACCTCGGCATTTCAGCCAAACAATATGCACTTTATCAACAATGTTTATTTGCCAAGAAATTGCTGCACCAAACAAAACTACCCATCATTCAAGTCTCTTTGGCCAGTGGTTTTAACAGCGTACGCCGATTTAATGATTGTTTTCAAACACTCCTGAGTATCACACCGTCACAAATACGAAGAGCAGGCGCAACAAAATCTAAGGCGTTACAGCTCCAGCTCTCTTATCGTCCACCTTATGACTGGTCTTATGTGCACGATTTTTTGATGGCCAGAGCTATTCCTGCTCTTGAATGGTGTGATGAGAAAAGTTACGGCAGAACATTTGAGTGGCTGGGTAATATTGGGAGTTTTACAGCCAAACATATTGAAGATAAAAATAAATTCGATGTCACAATCGAATTGGATGATATTACGCACTTAAGAGTTATCATTAATAATATTCGGCGTATTTTAGATCTGGATGTTGACATCCAGGCGGTTGAACAGGATTTACGGCACTGCTGTGGTGATGCCTTATTAATAAAAACAGGATTACGTCTTCCAGGCATATGGAATATGTTTGAAGCGGGAATAAGGGCCATTCTGGGGCAGCAAATTTCTGTTGTTGCAGCATGTCGCCTGGTCGCTACGTTGGTTGCTGAGCTAGGTCAATCAAGCGGAAAAAACCAATTGTTTCCGTTACCTCAGTCGATAGCTGGGAGCGATCTTGATTTTCTAAAAATCCCCGCATCGCGTAAGCAAACGTTGCGCAACTTAGCGCAACATTATATCGATAGTGACAACCCCAACGATCCTCAGCAATGGTTGGCGTTAAAAGGCATAGGGCCCTGGACTGTGGACTATGCGCAATTACGAGGGCTAAGTGATCCTGATATTTATCTTGCTGGAGACCTCGCTATAAAAAAGGCTATGATGAAATCAACGCATCATTTTAATCCCGAGCAAGCCTCTCCCTGGCGTAGTTATTTAACATTTCAATTATGGAACCAGCTTTAATGTATGTTGATTATATAGAGTCCCCTTTAGGTATTATGGAGTTGAGGGCGTCTGAACAAGGCGTCACCCAGGTGATTTTTTCTGGAAGAACGGAAAATACAATTAAAACCAGCGTAATAACTGATGCTTGCAAACAACAATTAATAGAATACTTTAATGGCCAACGGACAATATTTGATCTGCCACTAGCCCCACAGGGGACAACATTTCAACAATCTGTTTGGGCGTTCCTGACGCAGATACCATTTGGGAAAACCCTCTCTTATGGCGACATTGCCAACATGCTGAATAATGGTAAAGCCGTTCGTGCGGTGGGGGGAGCCAATGGTAGAAATCCTATTAGCCTCATTGTTCCGTGCCATCGTGTTATTGGAAAAAATGGCTCCTTAACAGGCTATGCCGGCGGCATTGAGCGCAAGTTATGGTTGTTAAAGCATGAAAATATTGAAATAAAATATTCGAAGGCGAATGATAAATTAGATATTGAAAACATTATTGATAAGAGACAAGCGAAAACGCAATTCCTAAAATAAGGTATGACAGATGAAAAAACTAATCGACTTTAAAAAAATGCATGAACAAGAAAAATTACTTTTTTTGCCTAACGCCTGGGATGTCATATCCGCATTAGTGTTGGAGCAGGCAGGGTTTAAAGCAATTGGGACAACCAGTAAGGGAGTTGCCAATGCGATGGGATACAAGGATGGTGAAAGGCTTCCATTTGATGATCTTTTAGCATTAGTAAAAAAAATGGTCTCAGTGGTTGAAATACCAATCACAGTCGATATTGAATCAGGTTATGCTGACAGCGCAACGGATGTGGTAGATAATATCTTGAAAATTGCTGATTTAGGTGTCTCAGGTATTAATATTGAAGATTCACTGAAAAATAACACCGCCTTAAATGATAAAGAAAGGCAGTGTGAATTAATCGCAAAAATAAGAGATAAACTGGATGGTCGTGGTTACCCTGAATTCTTTATTAACGCGAGAATCGATACATACCTTCAGAAAAAAGATCCATTAAATGACACCATTGAACGCGCTGTCGATTATGTTAGCAGTGGTGCCAACGGTATCTTTGTTCCTGGATTATGCCAAAGTGATGAAATAGAGAAAGTAGTCACATCAATCGATGCTCCGTTGAATCTCATGTCACTGCCGAGCCTAACAGATATCGAGCGTTTGAATGAAATTGGTGTAAAACGCTTTAGTCTAGGCCCTGCTTTTTCTAATGCAACTATTTCATTTATTGAAGAAAATGCACGAATACTCTTCAAAGAACAAGACATTAAAAAATTATATGCTAACAGCGATATGATTACGTTATTTAAATAAACATACCAAGCCGATCACAGGGCTATAAAAAAATGGTCAAGGTCACATTGATTTTCTAGCGTTAAAAATAGTGAGTGAGTGTGACTTCAAGATAATCATCATTACGTAATGAGTACAACTGCGTCTGCGCAGTAGTATTGGAAAAAAATCGTGCCTCAACACTGGCACTTAATACATCACCGATGCGACGGGAGCCTTCAAATGAGATAAAACGTTCACGTTGGTCAAGGTCACTTACGACTACAACGAGCAGGGTGGTGTCCTGTACATCGTTAAAGGTGAGGCGGCTGCCAATGGCGATGTCGTTATTGGCGATCGGTGCCTGGTTAGCTGCGCGGCTGTCGTACTGGTATTCCATCACCAGTCCGATGTCGGTGGCTGAATCGAACAATCCATACCATGTGTATTCAAAACCAGCGACGGCGGCTTTACTGCGGTTTAAGTCAGGTAAAAGACGATTGTCATGACGTCGTGACACTGATTCCAGTTTCCATAGCCATGATTCATAGGTGTACTGCGCATCCAGTCCTAATTGATCTAGCTGTGCGTAGTAGGGTCGTAATGTTGTAACACCATTATTCATCTGTGGAACCAGTTGTGGGGTTCTATCGGTGCCGTGAAAATAGGAGAGGGCGATATCCCAGCCATCGATCACATGACTCCAGCGCAGTGCGCTATCAATATGTTTCTCTTCATTGCTAGATTCAAACTGCGCATTGTCCTGGTCGACCACAAAAGGTGGCCGTACTCTTCCTGCAACGCCTGCAAAGGTGCGTTGACGAAACCACGGCAGTATATAAAGTGACCAGTCTCCCAGTTCGGTTGCATGTGACAGCGAAATCATCGGTTGCCCGAGTTTGTCTTCACCATCAAGGTTCTCAATCGTATCGCTTTGATTGATGATATCAACCAGGTGCCACGATTCAGTGACTCCCCAAAATATTTTTCGTATCCCGAGGTAGAGGTC
>QIJH01000159.1 GCA_003232725.1 Chromatiaceae bacterium
TTATCCCAGATATCAAGCGAGGCAGGCTGAAATGGGATCTCAGATGCAGCAGTAGAGACGACTCGAAGGTGCGCACTTTTCATTAGATGGCTTTCTCCCGTTATTTATTGGTTTTATTATCACTACGATTTATTTTGACGCATATCTGGCGTCACGCTAGCGATCGCTCTCCATGTAGATAGACCAGAAAAAGGCCTGACGGGGATCAGCTAGTTAAAAAGGCATTCAAATTACACAAAACACAACATCTTGTGTTGTTGCGGACAAGATTAAAGTTAATTAACACTATCGTCAACCACAAAAACAGGGAATCACAGGCGCATTAACAATAGTAAATATTAAATAAAAACAAAAAGATACAACCCATCATCCCTTTTTTTATAGGGTGGAATTTTTTACTGAATCAGTAAAAATAACAATTTAGCATAATCACTATATGTTGTGGTCATAGCTCTTGAGTTCTTATTAAACAAACACTTACCAATAAACTTCTTAGCAGCGCTTGAAAACAACGCGCTTAGCGCCTATCTATTTAGTATTGAACCTCAACCAATATTGAGAGTCGAAGCAACGGTTGATACCAATACTTAAATCACCATTATTATTTAATGATCAACTGGAGCCACCCCAATGCCTCAGCGACTGCTGATTACACTACTGTTATGCACCCTGGTTAGCGGCACCGCCAGTGCCGCACTGCCTGCGCTCGACTCGCAGGGGAAACAACTACCGACACTCGCCCCCATGATCGAACGCGTGATCCCTGCCGTGGTCAATATTTCGACTCGTGGCCAGGAGAAGATAGTGACTAGTCCACTGCTGCAGGATCCGTTTTTTCGCCGTTTTTTTAACCTGCCACAGCAGCCTAGCCACCGGAATACGCAAAGCCTTGGCTCCGGCGTGATCATTGACGCCGACAACGGCTACATCCTGACTAATAGCCACGTCATTGATAAAGCCATCGAAATCACCGTCACCCTGCAAGATGGCAGGCGCCTCAATGCCACTCTGGTGGGGGCAGACCCCGAAGCCGACGTAGCAGTGATTCAAGTGCCGAGTGACAATCTCAGCGCACTCACGCTGGCCGATTCAGACCAGTTACGCGTAGGCGATTTTGTGGTCGCAATCGGCAACCCATTTGGCCTCGGCCAGACCGTTACCTCCGGCATCGTCAGTGCACTCGGGCGTAGCGGTCTCGGCATTGAGGGCTATGAAGACTTCATCCAGACCGACGCCTCAATCAACCCCGGTAATTCCGGCGGCGCGCTGGTCAATCTACGCGGCGAGCTGGTTGGCATTAATACCGCCATCATCGCCCCCGGCGGCGGCAATGTCGGTATCGGCTTTGCCATCCCGACCAATATGAGCCAACAGATCATGGCCCAACTGGTTAAATATGGCGAAGTTAAACGTGGTAAATTGGGCGTTTCAGCGCAAAACCTGACGCCAGAACTGGCCCACGCCTTTGGTATAGAGGGCTCAACCGGGGCCGTAGTGGTACGTTTGGCGCCCGATTCACCCGCCGCTGATGCTGGCCTGCAGATTGGCGATGTCATCACCCGCGTTAATGACACTGCCACCGACAGTGCCGCCGACATCCGCAATCAACTCGGCCTGTTACGCGTCGGCGACAAAGTAAAACTCAAGGTGCTGCGTGGCAATAAAACCCTCACGATCAAAACCAGGATCGCCGACCCTGAGCCCAATAAAATCAAGGGAAAACAACTTGATACCAGACTTAAAGGGACACTCTTCAGCCGTATCGAAAAGGGCACACCTCTTTATGGGCAGATCGACGGCGTACTGGTCATCGAGACAGACCAGAATAGTCGCGCATGGCGTGCCGGACTGCGTAAAGGTGACGTCATCGTCTCTGCCAATCGCCACGCCGTCACAAACTTAGCCTCCCTGAGCGACGCGCTCAAACAATCCCGGCGCGGGATTCTGCTAAATGTGGTACGCGGCAGCTCAGCACTCTTCATCCTGGTTCAATAGCAGGGGCAATAAAGCCCCTCCACACGATTTAAAGCGCGTGGTATAATTTGGCGCACTTTAAATTTCAGACTTCTATCAACGAAAAAAGCGATTTGCGCACTGACCTGTCGCGGCGGTACCATGTAGCACTCGACAAAACCTGATAATTCAAGCAATACGATCGATAAAATTATGCCACAACATAAGCTGACACAACTTCAAGAGCTGGAAAGCGAATCCATTCACATCATGCGCGAGGTTGTCGCCGAATTCCGCAATCCGGTGATGATGTACTCCGTTGGAAAAGATTCCAGTGTGATGCTCCATCTGGCACGCAAAGCATTCCACCCGGGACCGCTACCGTTTTCACTACTGCATATTGATACCGGTTATAAATTTCAGGAGATGTATGAATTCCGCGACTGGTACGTTAAAGAGGTCGATGCAAAATTAACCGTCCACCGCAACGAAGAGGCGATTGCCAAAGGGATGAACCCGAACGAATTCGGTGTTGCTCGCTGCTGCGGCGCTCTCAAGACCGGCGCACTGCTCGCTGCGCTCGAGAAAGGGGGCTTTGATGCCGCCTTCGGTGGCGCACGTCGCGACGAAGAACGCTCACGCGCCAAAGAGCGTGTCTATTCAATGCGTGATGGCTTTGGTCAGTGGGATCCCAAAAACCAGCGCCCGGAACTGTGGAGCCTCTATAACGGCCGCATTCACGACGGTGAGTCGGTGCGTGTCTTCTGGACTGAAATGGATGTGTGGTCGTATATCAAAGAAGAAAACATTCCCATCGTACCGCTGTACTACGCCAAAGAACGTTTGATGGTCGAACGCGGCAACCACCTGATCCCAGCTGAAAACAGCAAGTTCCTGCTAGAGGGCGAAGAGCCTAAAATGGTGATGTCTCGTTTCCGCACCCTCGGCTGTATGCCTTGCACGGGTGCTGTTCGCTCAAGTGCCACCACCATTGAAGAGATCATCGAAGAGGCGAGCATCGCCACCCGCAGTGAACGTGAGACGCGTATCATCGACCATGGCTCCAACAGCATGGAAGACAAAAAGAAGGAAGGTTATTTCTAAATGTCTAACTCAGATCAAAACCAAAACCAGCACCAAAATATAGAACTATTACGCCTGGTGACCGTCGGCAGTGTCGATGATGGCAAATCCACCCTGATTGGCCGCCTGCTGTACGACACCAAAGGGGCATTAGCCGTTCGTAAAGAAGAAGGTGAAGGTGCTGATGGCATTGATCTGGCACAGTTAACCGACGGCCTCGCCGCTGAACGTGAGCAGGGCATCACCATTGATGTTGCCTATCGCTACTTTGCGACACCGAAGCGTAAATTCATTATGGCTGACTGCCCGGGACACGAGCAGTACACCCGCAACATGGTCACCGGATCAAGTACCGCCAATGCCGCGATCATTTTGATTGATGCGCGCAAGGGCGTACTGCAGCAGACCCGCCGCCACACCCATATCATTAGCCTGTTAGGACTACCGCACCTGATCGTCGCCATTAATAAAATGGATCTAATCGATTATGACGAAGCGACCTTCCTTAAAGTCAAAGAAGAGCTCACTGAATTCTGCGCACGCCAGGGTATTCATGACCTGATCTGCATCCCTGTTTCGGCCCTGGCTGGTGACATGGTGGTTGATCGTGGCAACAACATGGATTGGTACCAGGGCCGCACGGTACTTGAAACCCTGGAAGGAATCGACGTCAACGCTCACGTCGACGAATGTGACTTCCGCTTTCCAGTACAGCTCGTAAGCCGTCCGCAAACCAAAGAACTGCCTGATTTCCGCGGTTTCATGGGGCGTATCGCTTCTGGCACCGTCAAAGTGGGCGACGAAATCGTACAGCTGCCTGCTGGTAAAAAATCAAAAATTAAAGAGGTCATCACCTTTGATGGCAACCTCGATGAGGCTTTCGCGCCACAGAGTGTTACCCTCACACTGGAAGATGAAATCGATATTTCACGCGGCGACACCATTGTGCATGCAGATAAAACACCGCAAACCGAAAAAGAGATCGACGCGATTGTTTGCTGGATGGGTGAAGAACCGCTTTCATCACGCAAAAAATACTTCATCAAGCACACCACCAACACCGTTAAGGCGATGGTCAGCGAGATCAAGTACCGTACCGACATCAATGAACTGACTCAGGATGAGTCAGTAAATGAGCTAGCGATGAACGAGATCGGCAAAGTTTCACTGAAACTGACCAGTCCACTCACCTTTGACCGTTATGCCGACAATCGCGCCACCGGCAGCTTCATCATCATCGACAGTTTCACCAACAATACCGTTGGCGCAGCGATGATCTGCTAACGACAACCACAAACACAACGATTTACCCCCCCGGTTTCTGCTCAAGGCAGAGCTTAACCACTTGTTCTGCAGCTTGATACCGGTTAGCCTAAGCGCAATTTACACAAATCAAGCGGTTGACATTGCATACCCAAAACACAATTAGACTTGTCTCCATTCTGTTGCTGGCAACTCTTATCAGCGGCTGTGCTTCGAGTGCGATGCGTAGCGTGGCTGATAGTCTTTCGCTCGGAATCGCCAATCACAATGATCTCGAAACAGTACGCGATGGCGAACCTGCCTACCTGCTACTAATTGATGGTTTCATTCTTAACGACCCCGACAATGAAGAGCTGTTGCTTGCTGGTGCACGCCTTTATGACACCTATACTGGCATCTTTGTTGAAGACAAACAACGTGCCGCACGGCTGTCTGACAAGGCACATGATTACGCGCGCCGTGCACTGTGCCAGCCACACCCTGCCGTATGCCTGCACGACAAAGGCTCATTTGATAGTTTCGCCCAAGAAATCATCAAAGTAAAAAACAATAAACTACCGCTGCTTTACGGCTACGCCACCGCATGGACAGGCTGGATCCAGGCTCATAGCAGTGATTTCCGTGCCATCGCTGAACTACCAAAAATTGAACTCGCCTTTGAGCAAATCATCAAACTTGACCCTGCTTACGAGCGCGGCCAGGCTCAACTCTACCTGGGTGTATTACGCACACTACGCCCACCCGCACTGGGTGGAAAACCCGAAATTGGTCGTAAACACTTTGAAAATGCGATTAAATATTCGGATGGCCGAAATCTTTACGTCAAGGTAGAATTCGCACGCCGTTATGCAAGATTAGTCTTTGACCAGGAACTGCACGATAAGTTACTGAATGAGGTGATGGACGCCAATCCGAAAGAGAGCGGTCTCACCCTGAATAACACGCTGGCGCAACAACAGGCGCGCCAACTACTGGATAGCTCTGCCGCATATTTCGAGGAGTGAATAAATGCGACGTTTATTAATGATTAGCGCCCTGCTGAGCGCCGTTGTGACACTGCCAGCACAGGCACTCACCTTCAAAATCGCCACCCTAGCACCCGATGGCACCGCATGGATGAATGAAATACGCAAAGGTGCCGACGAAATAAAAGAGCGTACCAGTGGTCGCGTCAAATTTCGTTTTTTCCCTGGTGGTATCATGGGCAATGACAAAAGCGTACTGCGCAAAATTCGCATTGGTCAGTTGCACGGCGGCGCCATTGTCAGTGGAGGCCTGACCGCCATCTACCCGGACATCGGCATTTACAGCCTACCGTTTACTTTTCGCACTGAGGCAGAAGTTGATTATGTCCGACAAAAAATGGATCCACTATTAATGGCTGGCCTCAAGAAAAATGGCTTTGTCAGCTTTGGTCTCGCTGAAGGTGGTTTTGCTTATCTCATGTCAAATCAATCAATCAAAACGACCGATGACTTCAAAGGGCAAAAAGTATGGGTACCACAAGGCGATGAGATCAGTCGCGCCGCTTTTGAATCCATCGGTATCTCACCCATCTCGCTCGCCCTGTCTGATGTCCTTACCGGACTCCAGACCGGCCTGGTCGATACCATTGCTGGTTCTGCCAGCGGCGCGATCGCACTGCAATGGCACACCCGTATAAAGTATCTGATGGATGAGCCTCTTTCATACCTCTATGCATCCATGGTGATCAGCCAAAAAAGATTCAAGCGCGTCTCTGCTGGCGATCAGGCAATCGTATCAGAGGTGATGGGCGACACCTTTAAACGACTCAACAAAATCAACCGGGCAGACGACATCAGTGCACGTAGCGCACTACAAGAACAGGGCATCACCTTTATCAAGCTATCCCCTCAACTCACCGGCCAATGGTTCGACATTCGTAATAAAGTAGAACAGCGCATGACGCAAAAAGGGGTATTATCAAAAGAGATTGTCGAGACTCTGCAAAAACACCTTGATGTCTACCGCACACCATCAGTCGCATCTCAAAAAACCCAGACCTCAAGCAACTAATCAAGCAAGATGCCAACCAGGGAATGCCGCAGACAAACTCAGCAAACAGACCAAGTGGCAGTCCAATCCAGCTCATCAATCGTGGCATCACCTTTGTAGAGAACTGCCTGCTCTCACTATCACTGTTCGTGATGATCGCGCTCGCCAGCGCACAGATCATCATGCGCAACTTCTGGGACAGTGGCCTCTCATGGGGCGACCCCTCACTCAGCATTTTAGTGCTGTGGGTCGGCATGCTGGGAGCGATGGTCGCTACCCGCGAACAAAACCACATCAGCATCGATATACTGTCGCGTTTTTTACCGGCACATTACAAAGGCATCAATCAAGCCATGCTGGACCTCTTCACCGCCATTGTCTGCGGTCTGCTTGCCTATCATAGCTATCGCTTTGTGCTGATGGAATTCGAAGACGGCACCACTGCCTTTGGCTCGGTACCCGCATGGCTATGCGCAGCGATCATCCCCTTTGGCTTTGGACTCATTGCACTGCGCTGCAGCTTTACCTGTCTAACACAATGCATCGTACTCACACGCGCGCACAAACGCTCGGATGAGCATAACCAATAATGCTAGTCACACTGCTATTAATCCTGCTCGCACTACTCGGCGCACCACTGTTTGCTGTGATTGCCGCTGGTGCGATGTGGGGCTTCTATCAGGCCGAAATCGATTTAGCAGTAATGGCGATCGAGTTCTTCCGGCTTGCGGAAATGCCCATGCTAGTCTCGATCCCGCTATTCACCTTTGCCGGTTATCTACTTAGCGAAAGTCAGGCGCCAGCACGCCTGGTACGTATCAGCCAGGCACTGCTCGGCTGGTTGCCAGGAGGACTGGCGATTGTTGCGCTCTTCGCCTGCGCATTTTTCACCGCCTTCACTGGCGCCTCTGGCGTCACCATTGTTGCGCTCGGTGCGCTGCTCTTTCCTGCCTTAATGCGGGCCGGTTATAAAGAGAACTTCAATCTCGGTCTGATCACCACCTCCGGTAGTCTCGGCCTGCTATTCGCACCCTCACTGCCGCTGATTCTATATGCGGTAATCGTGCAACAAATGGGCATCGGTGAACCACTCA
>QIJH01000166.1 GCA_003232725.1 Chromatiaceae bacterium
GGTGCAAGGCGAAAAATGTGAGTTTACACGTGTAAATGATCATTTTTTAACGCTGAACGGGTGGAGTTCATGGGTTAGCTGAGTAGTTACATACAAACAAGGCGGGGATATTGTGAATATCCCCGCCTTGTTTAATCTCAAATTCAGCTACGATTAAGTTTTTGGTACAGCTGAATCTTTTGCAAACTCAAACGCATCGTAAAAGAAATTTTCCTCAGATAATCCCTGCGCACTGAAGGCATCACGTGCGGCAGAGACCATCACTGGCGGGCCTCCGGCATAAACGTCGTAACCACTTAGATCAGGAAAATCATCAAGCACAGCCTGATGTACGTAACCATCACGCCCCTGCCATTGGTCAACCTCATTCGTATCAGATAAAACCGGCACGTAATTAACCACACCTCGTGCCGCCCATGCTTTTGGCAAGTCATCCAGGTAGAGGTCAACCTCAGCACGTGCGCCCCAATAGAGATACATTGGGCGATCGATATTCTCAGCTAGCGCGTGTTCGATAATCCCTTTAATCGGGGCAAAACCGGTGCCACCCGCAACAAAAATCATCGGTCGAGGTGATGCTTCGCGCAAGTAAAAGCCACCCAGCGGTCCTTCAATACGCAGCATCTCTTTCTCCTGCATGTCACGGAACACATGGTCGGTAAATTCACCGCCATCAATATAGCGAATATGCAGTTCAATCAGCTCATCCTCATGCGGCGCGTTCGCCAGTGAGAAACTACGACGACGGCCATCTCGCAGCAAGATATCAATATACTGCCCCGCCAAAAACTGCATACGCGAAGCATCCGGTAGCTTGAGATAAACACGCATCACGTCCGCTGCCAACTTATCCAGCTTCACCACGCGCACCGGGTACTGCTCAACACTAATCTCTTCCGACGATGCAATCTCATCGACCGCAATCATCACATCGCTGCGCGGTTCCGCGCTGCAAAACAGTATCATCCCCATACTTTTTTCAGCCTCGCTTAGCGCCACAGGTTCAAGATCCTCATAGCTCACCTCGCCCGATACCAGCTTACCCTTGCACGCACCGCAAATCGCATTACGACAGCCATATGAAAGGCTCACGCCATGTCGAAGTGCCGCATCGAGAATGCTTTCGCCCTCTTCCGCCTCAAATGTCTTGCCCGCAGGGCTGATAACAATTTTAAAACCCATTACACTACCCTAATCAGAAATATTAGCCGCACATTGTGCTTTATTTTTCATGACAGGAAAACCCCATGTTAAATGCCATTATTATTGGATGCGGTGATATCGGCATCCGTGTTGGACAGCAACTACTGCAGCAGTGCCGAATCACCGGTATCGTACGCTCAAAGAAAAGCGCTGAAAAATTAATATCTTACGGTTTTAACGCGGCAATTTTTGATCTCGATCAACCCGCTTCTGCGCTCCCAGCCATCCTGAGTGACAGCCTCATCTTCTATTTTTCACCGCCAACGGAAAATGGGGAACAAGACCTGCGGATGAAAAACTTCCTTGCTGCGCTCGGATCTTCCCCTGCAAACCCTACGCGCATTATTTATATCAGCACCACTGCCGTTTACGCCGATTCAAAAGGGGGGTGGATTAATGAGCAAACACCAACCCAACCGAGCAATTCACGCGGCAAACGCCGCCTCGATGCTGAACAACAGCTGATCGATTTTCAGCATCAGCGCCCTGTGAACATCTCAATTCTCAGGGTTAGCGGAATCTACAGCGCAAATCGTCTACCCTTTCGGCAAATAAAGGCCAATCAACCCATTTTACAATTAGAGATCGCCCCTTTTTCTAACCGCATCCATGCCGATGACCTTGCCAACATCTGTATTGCTGCGGCGTTCAAACCAACAAAATCAGTCGCTATCTTTAATGTCAGCGATGGCAATCCTGGCTCGATTTCCCAATACTTCAAAACAGTCGCTCTCGCTTTCAATTTGCAACCACCACCTGAAATCAGCTGGAAAGCAGCCCAACAGATGTTAAGCCCAGGCATGCTGAGCTATCTATGTGAATCAAAGCGCATCGATAACCGCTTAATCAAGCGTGAACTAGGGGTAACACTCTGCTACCCCACACTAGCGTCAGGGCTAAAACAGTGTGCAACTGAGCTCAAATAAAAGTAGCGCACACGACTTATCACACAAAGATAAACAGGGAATAAGCGTGATAATAGTCAGTTGCTAACGAGCAGGCAACAACTTACTAACAGGGGTTTGGGAAGGGCAGGCCTGAATATTAGATCCATCGCCAACTTAGCGCTGGGACTCTTCTACCTTTTTACGACGTGCAATCTTTTCGAAATTGATCTCTAAATCCAGCAAATTCCACTGATCGATATCGATAACCACTCTTGAACCACTCAAATATTCAATAACCACTTTAGATAAAGTCGAGCCAGAATAACTAATGGCCCAGACTTTTAACAACTGGCCCGTTAAATTGATATACCACGAACCTACATTTGGTTTTTGTTGGATGGACATTTCTATAATCCTCAGTTTCAGATAGTACAAGCGCCTAAACTTGCTAACACCACCGTTCCCTGGTAACACTCATTATAACCTATGTAAAAAATATTCTCCACCACCTAAACACAGCACAATCAAAGCGTTAAGAAGACTTCTTGCTTTTTCATAAGGGTATTTTCGCACCAGGCAAACAATTACCGTCACTATTCAGCACAGTAGAAAATAAGCATGTCGCTATTCAGGTTGCCCTTAAAACTTGCCAGTTTCTTTATGCTCTCGGGTGCAAGGCAAAAAATGTGAGTTTATATGAATAAATGATCATTTTTTAACGCTGAAGGCGAGCTTTAGGGGTAAGCTGAATAGTTAACCACACTTAGAGTCACCACAGTTCAAACAGGTCATACAACCATCCATTTTGATCATCGCCTTGGTGTTGCACTTATTACAGAGCTGTGCGCCCGCTGGAAATGAGCTTTCGGCAATCTCTGCAACTTTTGACTGACCAGCCGCATCAAACTGCTCACGCTTCTCTTCGAGAAAACGCTTTTGGTGGTCATCCAGTCCATCGTCTTTGATCATGCCGATAAAACGTAGATGCTGATCAATCACTTCACCGATTTCAGCCACTAGCGACGGCATAAACTTACCACCGCGCTTAAAGTAGCCGCCACGCGGATCAAACACCGAGCGCAGCTCTTCAACCAGAAAGGTCACATCGCCGCCCTTCCTGAAAACCGCTGAAATAATCCGTGTCAGCGCCACGATCCACTGAAAGTGATCCATATTTTTAGAGTTAATAAAGACCTCAAACGGACGGCGCAATTCATGTTCTGTGCCCTGATTAAGCACCACATCATTGACGGTGACATAGAGCGCATGTTCGGTCAGCGGTGTCTTCACCTTATACGTAGAACCCAATAACATTTCCGGGCGTTCCAACTTTTCATGCATATGGATGACATTTGAAGTCGGCTCATCCTTTTCAATGCTGCTCGATGTTTCAACGGCAGCCACGGCCTTCTCTTCTTCACTTACCACACCATAACTGACGATTTTCTTGCTAATCTTGGTAGCCATTTTCTATTTTCCCCTGATTTCCAGTGCGTGCTATTCATTTGGAACCGTTACTAAAACTTTCCGTAGTAGCCCTCTTTCAACGCGTCATACAGATTTGCCGCGCTATGCACTTCACCATCATATTCAATCTCTTCGTTACCCTGCACCTCAACGACAGAGCCATCCTCGAGGGTAAAACGATAGGTCGTATTTTCCAGATCCTTCTCTTTCACCAATACACCCTGGAACGCTTCAGGATTAAAACGAAAGGTAGTACACCCCTTCAATCCCTGTTCGTAGGCGTAGAGATAGATATCCTTAAATGCCTCGTAATCGTAGTCGCTAGGCACATTAGCCGTCTTGGAAATAGAAGAGTCGATCCAGTGCTGCGCCGCCGCCTGCACATCAACATGCGATTTGGGCGTGATGTCATCAGCAGTGATGAAATAGTCCGGTAGCTGATTCGCGCTATCGTCTGATTCTGCTGTCGCCTCGCCATTAATCAGCTCACGATATGCGAGCAGTTCAAAAGAAAAAACATCGACCTTCTCTTTGCTCTTCTTACCTTCGCGAATCACATTGCGTGAATACTGGTGCGCAAAGCTTGGCTCAATACCGTTGCTAGCGTTATTTGCCAGCGACAGTGAGATGGTGCCTGTCGGCGCAATCGAACTATGATGGGTAAAACGCGCGCCGACCTCTGCCAGCTCTTCTACTAGCGCAGGATCCTGCTGCGCGATCTGCTGCATATAGCGGCTGTACTTCGCGTGCAGTACCTTGCTAACCATCTTTGATCATCTCAGGGCGTTTACGTAACATCTCTGCCGTCACGCTGAAGTCTTCTTCCAAAATAGGCGCAACACCCTTCTCTTTAGAAAGATCGAGCGCCGCCTGCCAGCCAACCATGACCATTTTCCGCGTCACTTCCTCAGTAAATTCCAGTGATTTTTCATCGCCGTACTGCATGCGCAACATGGTCATCGTTGAGCCCAATCCCAGATAACCCATGCCGTGACGACGCTTGCTTTCAATCTCTCTGCGCTGCTGCTCTAACGGTAGACCGTTGATCTCAACCACGTTATCCAGCATGCGGGTAAAGACACTAACGGTCTTACAATAGTCATCCCAGTCGAAATAGACCTTTTCGGTAAAGGGATTACGCACAAAGCGGGTCAGGTTAATTGAACCCAGCAGACATGAACCATAAGGCGGCAGCGGCTGCTCACCACAAGGATTGGTGGCGCGGATGTTTTCACAAAACCAGTTGTTGTTCATCTCATTGACCTTGTCGATCAGAATAAAACCCGGCTCGGCGTAATCATAGGTCGACGACATGATCATGTCCCACAGACGGCGTGCGCGAATGGTCTTGCTCACACGGCAAGCAACCAGTCCCGCACCATTCTCGATGTAGCCCTCTTTCAGTGGCCATTCACGCCACACTATTTCGGTAGCATTTTTCAGATCGATCTCACCGTTTTCGACTTCACTCGGTTTCGCTGGAAAGGCGAGCTGCCAGTCAATATCACTCACCACCGCGTCCATAAACTCCTTGGTAATCAGTAATGAGAGATTGAACTGGCGCAAGCGACCATCTTCACGCTTCGCCTTGATGAAGTCGAGCACATCAGGGTGACCGATATCAAAGGTACCCATCTGCGCACCGCGACGGCCACCTGCCGATGAGACGGTAAAACACATCTTGTCGTAGATATCCATAAATGACATCGGGCCAGAGGTATAGGCGCCCGCACCCGATACATAGCCACCTTTTGGGCGCAGTGTTGAAAATTCATAACCAATACCACAACCCGCCTTCAGCGTCAGCCCTGCCTCGTAGACTTTTTTCAGAATACCATCCATCGAATCGTCGATGATGCCGGAAACGGTACAGTTAATGGTTGAGGTCGCTGGTTTATGCGCCTGCGCACCAGCATTCGAAATAATACGCCCGGCAGGGATTGCACCGTGACGCA
>QIJH01000132.1 GCA_003232725.1 Chromatiaceae bacterium
TATTCGGTTTGCCACTGCTTAGTCTTGTAATCTGGTTGCCCATCTTGGGCGGACTAGCGGTACTGGCCGCAAGTCGACACACATCTGATGCTAACATCCGTTGGATGGCATTAGCTGTTTCGGTTGTCACATTTTTGATCTCATTACCGCTCTTTTTCAGTTTTGATAACAGCACGCATGAGATGCAGTTTGTCGAGATGGCTGCGTGGATACCGACTTTAAATATCAACTATCATCTGGGTGTTGATGGTATTTCGATGCCACTCATCCTGCTGACCGCATTTTCGACGATTTTTGTGGTGGCTGCAGGTTGGGAAGTGATTAAAGATCGCGTCGCCCAGTACATGGCCGCCTTCCTCATTATGGAAGGGATGATGATTGGTGTTTTCGCGGCACTTGATTCAGTCCTGTTCTACGTCTTCTGGGAAGCGATGCTGATACCGATGTTTATTGTGATCGGTATCTGGGGTGGGCCACGTCGTGTCTATGCCACCATTAAGTTCTTTCTTTATACCTTTTTTGGTTCGGTCTTCCTGCTGGTCGCGCTGATCTATCTCTACTTTCAGGCAGACAAGAGTTTTGCGATTCTTGACTTTCATGCGCTTCAGATCGGTATGGAGGCGCAGATACTCATATTCCTCGCATTCCTGATCGCCTTTGCCGTGAAGGTGCCCATGTGGCCGGTTCACACCTGGTTACCCGATGCCCATGTAGAGGCCCCGACTGGCGGCTCCGTTATCCTGGCGGCGATTATGTTGAAGTTGGGCGCATACGGTTTTGTGCGCTTTATTATGCCGATCGTGCCTGACGCCAGTTTTGAACTCGACTGGTTGATTATCCTGATGTCGTTGATCGCGATCGTCTACATTGCGTTTGTGGCACTGGTGCAGGAAGATATGAAAAAGCTAATCGCCTACTCATCGATCGCCCACATGGGGTTTGTGACCCTTGGTTTTTTCATGGTGTTTACCATCTTCGAAAAGAGCGGCTCGATTCAGGGTGCTGCGCTGGGCGTAGAAGGTGCGCTGATTCAAATGATTTCTCACGGCTTTATCTCAGGCGCGATGTTTCTTTGTGTGGGCGTGATGTATGACCGCATGCATAGTCGAAACATTAGCGATTATGGCGGTGTGACCAACACCATGCCTGTTTTCGCGGCCTTTTTCCTCTTTTTTGCAATGGCGAACGCGGGTCTGCCAGGTACCTCTGGTTTTGTCGGTGAGTTCATGATAATCCTGAGCGCATTCCAGGCCAACTTCTGGTATGCATTCCTGGCGGCATCGACACTGATTTTTGGTGCGGCTTACACTTTATGGATGATTAAGCGGGTGCTGTTTGGTGAAATTAAAAATGATAAGGTAGCTAAGCTAACAGATCTAAACAGACGTGAAACGGTGATGCTGGGAACACTTGCAGCAGCAGTATTGATACTGGGTCTGTGGCCTGCGCCACTTATTGATGTGATGCATGCAACGGTCAACAACCTGCTTGAGCATGTTGTTGTATCCAAACTTTAAATGTATTGCGTATTTATTGCGATCTGATAACGAACATTAGACGATAGAGAATGATGGCTTTCGAAATCCCAAATTTTACTCCGGCCCTGCCAGAGATCTTTGTACTCACCATGATATGTGTTGTCCTGGTTGTGGATCTCTTTTTGACAGATAAAAATCGTTCAATTACCTATTTGCTATCACAGGCAACCTTGCTCGGCGCCGCCGTGCTGACCGTTGTTGTGCAGAGCGCAGTACCTGAGTACACATTCAGTGGCATGTTCGTTAACGATAGTATGGGCACCGTTCTAAAACTCTTTATCTATCTCAGTACCTCCGTTGTCTTTATCTATTCACGCGAATACCTGATTGAACGTAATCTGTTTAAAGGTGAATTTTTTGTGCTCGCGCTGTTCTCTGTACTCGGCATGATGGTGATGGTCTCTGCTAATAACCTGCTAACGATCTATCTTGGACTGGAGGTACTGTCGCTTGCGATGTATGCGATGGTTGCCCTGAATAGAGACTCTTCGACTGCTTCAGAAGCCGCGATGAAATACTTCGTACTCGGCGCGATTGCTTCAGGGATGCTGCTGTACGGGATGTCGATGCTCTATGGTGCAACGGGTTCGCTTGATCACACTGAGATTGCATCATTTGTGACGCAAAGTTCTAGCGACGACATCGTGCTGAAGTTCGCACTGGTCTTCATTGTGATAGGCCTCGCTTTTAAACTGGGCGCGGTGCCATTTCACATGTGGGTACCGGATGTTTACCAGGGCGCGCCGACGGCGATTACGCTGTTCATCAGTAGTGCGCCCAAGATTGCTGCTTTTGCGATGTTGATGCGCCTGTTAGTAGAAGGGCTCGGTGGGTTGTTGGTGCACTGGCAAGATATGCTGATCATCATCGCAGTGTTATCAATCATCGCGGGTAATGTGATCGCGATCGCGCAGACAAATCTTAAACGCATGCTGGCTTATTCAACTATTTCTCATGTCGGTTTTTTGATGTTAGGCATCCTTGCAGGTACCAGTGAGGGTTACTCTGCGGGTATGTTCTATGTGATTGTTTATGCACTGATGTCACTAGCCGCTTTCGGGATGATTATCCTGTTAAGCCGCAGTGGTTTTGAAGCGGATACGCTGGAAGACTTCAAGGGGTTGAATCAGCGTAGCCCCTGGTTTGCCTTTATGATGTTGATCACCATGTTTTCAATGGCGGGTGTGCCACCAACAGTCGGTTTTTACGCCAAACTGGCGGTATTAAGTGCCGTGGTTGAGGTTGGGCTGGTATGGTTGGCAGTACTCGCAGTTGTTTTCTCTGTGATTGGTGCTTTCTATTATCTGCGCGTGATCAAATTTATGTATTTCGATAAGGCGGTTGATACAACGCCAATCAGTAGTACCTATGACATGCGTGCCGTAATGAGTGCCAACGGTATGATCATCCTGTTACTGGGCATCTATCCAACAGGTTTGATCGCCCTGTGTGCCTCGGTGATGCTTTAGAGCAGCTTCCCTGCCGTCATCAAGCTTTTATTGAATGGTGATAGCGAGTATAACCACATTCCTGTTAAGTTTTTTCGGCTGTTCTGATACTGTGGTGCCTTGTGGTTTTGCTTGAGTGACATAAACGAATGCGTATTTTAATTAGCAATGATGATGGCTACCAGTCGGCTGGTATCAGCCACCTCAATCGTGCTCTATCTGGTATCGCTGAAACCACAGTGGTTGCGCCGGATCGTGACCGTAGTGGTGCCAGTAATTCACTGACCTTAGATCAACCTTTGCGTGTCACTCGCGCTGAGAATGGTTTCTACTCTGTCAATGGAACACCGACCGATTGTGTCCATTTAGCCATCACAGGTTTGCTTGAAGAAGAGCCAGACATGGTTGTCTCCGGGATTAATAATGGCGCTAATCTGGGTGATGACGTGCTCTATTCAGGGACCGTTGCTGCGGCAACGGAAGGGCGCTTTTTAGGGCTGCCAACCATCGCAATTTCACTGGCTCAACATAACCCTGTTCATTATGAGACGGCGGCGCGAGTTGCCAAGACGCTAGTAGCGCAACTACGTGATGGACCGCTTGATGCGAATACAATTCTGAATGTCAATGTGCCGGATTTGCCCTGGGAAGCGCTGGCGGGTTTCAAAGTGGTTCGCCTTGGGCATCGCCACAAAGCTGAGCCTGTGATTCGTGAACAAGACCCTCGAGGCAGAGAGATTTACTGGATTGGCCCTGCCGGGGCAGAGCAGGATGCAGGGCCAGGGACCGATTTTCATGCAATCAATGAAGGTTACGTATCGATTACACCACTGCAGGTCGACCTTACCAATCACGCTGCCTTAGGTGCCGTGAGTGACTGGGTTAAAAGGGTAAACAGTTAGTATGTCACGACACCTGGGTATTGGCATGACATCACAGCGTACGCGTGATCGCTTGATTTCACGCCTGGAAAGCGAAGGGATTAGCAGCCTTGAAGTGCTTGATGCGATGCGCGCAACCCCGCGCCATATCTTTGTTGATGAAGCACTGGCAAGTCGGGCCTATGAAGATACCGCCTTGCCAATTGGTTACAGTCAAACCATCTCTCAACCTTATATTGTGGCAAAGATGAGTGAAGTATTACTGCTGAGTGGTTCGCTTAGCAAGGTGTTGGAAATTGGTACGGGTTCAGGCTACCAGGCGGCAATCCTCGCGCGGCTGGTTAAAGAAGTTTATAGCGTTGAGCGTATTGAGCCGTTAATCAGACAGGCGCGTGCACGCTTCCAGGAATTAACACTACGTAATATTCGCAGAGTACGGCCCTTACGATGGTATTATTGCCACCGCGGCACCGCTAGAGGTGCCGATGCCGCTACTGGAACAGCTAACACTGGGCGGCCGTCTTATTATCCCGGTCGGTAAGCAAGGGGTGCAAAATTTGATGCTCTATACCCGAACCGAGGAAGGGGTTGAAGAAGAGTTTATCGAGCAGGTGAGTTTTGTACCAATGCTAAGTGGACAGAAAAAATAGTGATATACAATGAAATTTTTTAGCTACCTCTATAACATCGTGATGCAGTGGGCGGCTCATCCCAGGGCGCCTTATTATCTTTCTGCGTTAAGTTTTGCAGAATCATCTTTTTTCCCAATTCCTCCGGATGCGATGCTGGCACCGATGGTATTGGCAAAGCGCTCTAAAGCCTGGTTCTATGCATCGATCACGACAATAGCCTCCGTTCTCGGTGGCGTGCTTGGCTATCTTATTGGTTACTTTGCATTCGATGCCGTTGCGCCCCTTATTCAAGAGACGCATTACTGGGCTCATTACGAAACCGCGACTGAGTGGTTTGCAGAGTGGGGGGTATGGGTGGTGTTTATTGCTGGCTTTTCACCGATCCCATATAAGATGTTCACGCTTTCAGCGGGCGCTGTTTCGATGGCGTTTTTGCCATTTGTCATTTGCTCAATCCTTGGACGTGGCTTACGTTTCTTTCTCGTTGCTGGCCTTATGTATTGGGGTGGTGAGAAAATGGAAAAGGCACTGCGTACTTATATTGACCGAATTGGCTGGACAGTGATTATATTGGCGATAGTGGCATATGCAGTGGCGCAATTGATATGATATTACGCCGTCATAAACTGAAATAATCATGGCTCGTGGTGATGACTATTTTGTGTGGAATTAAGCCCTTAATAGTAACTTTAAGCAGAGCCTGACATTATTCTTAGCCATGAATTGCTTATTAAAAACAGCTTTCTTAGCATTACTGATTTTTTCTATTTCAGGTTGCGGTTCACTTGTGCACTACAAAGTGCAAGAAGGCGATACCCTCTATTCAATCGGCTGGCGTTATGACCAGGATGCAAAAAAAATTGCAGAGTGGAATCAGTTAAGAACTCCTTATGTGATTCATCAAGGGCAAATGTTGAGGATTGCGCCGCCAGCAGGTGCGCCTGCTGAACCTCTGTTTACCCTCTCTCATACAAAGAAAGCCAGTGCGCAACGCACCATTCAGTTGGCGCGATCTTCACCCGTACCAAAATCTTCGGTTAGCCAAAATACAAGGCCAATTTCGTGGCATTGGCCTGCCGAAGGGAAATTGATTAGCACCTTTTCTAACAGAAAAATTGACCGTAAGGGTATCAATATCAGTGCCAGCAAAGGCTCTGCAATCAAAGCGGCTGCTTTAGGCAAGGTGGTATATAGCGGTAGTGGTTTAGCCAGTTATGGCAATCTGTTAATCATTAAACATAATGAGAGTTACCTGAGCGCTTATGCGCATAATGAACAGCTACTGGTGAAAGAGGGTGATTCGGTGAGTAAGGGGCAGCGGGTTGCGACAATGGGCGCTACCGGTAGTGATAAGGTGATGTTGCATTTTGAAGTTCGTTACAAAGGTAATCCTGTTGATCCATTGCAGTATCTGCCAAAACGGTAGGTTATATACAAGGTAGTTCGGGGATCATTAATGAATAGTTGCACCGAACAAGCAGAGAAAACCAATGACAGGATAGGTGAGAGCTGTTTTTATCAATAACAAAACCGTATCGATCTGAATAGCCTTGTGCGTAATATCGGACAAAATGGTGTATTTCTCCAGTGAAGAATTACGCTGGAATCCTGTTAGTGGTTAAGGACTGGTGAATTTTAAGCGCTAATGTGTTATTAAGTATGGTATTAATTATATTTTTCAATAGGTATGTGATGGATCAGGGCGTTATGCCAATAAAGTGTCATGCGGGATATACACCAAAGTGAGGTGTTATAACACCCCCGCCTTGGTGGCTATTTATAGTTAGGTGCTTGACACAGTCCATCGATGAGGATACGGTATTACTACTCCCTTATCGATGAGGTTTTAATATGCTAGCTGTAACTGTTTCCCCTAAATTTCAAGTAGTGATCCCCAAAGAGGTTAGAGAGTCAATGGGCATCGTGTCTGGGCAAAAGATACAAATGCTTACTTATCGCAACCGTATTGAGTTAATTCCTATAAGACCAATGAAAAAACTGAAAGGTTTTCTTAAGGGAATTGATACTGATGTTGAGAGGG
>QIJH01000007.1 GCA_003232725.1 Chromatiaceae bacterium
GGCGTGATGACCTATGCCGATGATCGCGAGTTCAGAAAAGAGATGTACACCGCCTTTGTTACCCGCGCCTCAGATCAGGGACCACATGCGGGTAAATGGGACAACACACCGTTGATGGAAGAGATTCTGGCGCTACGTCACGAAGCGGCACAACTACTGAGTTTTGAAAACTATGCCGAGCGCTCAATCGCCACCAAGATGGCGGTTTCGACATCACAGGTAATGGCGTTCCTTGCTGACCTCGCTGAACGCTCTCTGCCGATTGCCCAAAGCGACCTCGACGAACTACGCGCCTTTGCCAATGAGCAACATCGCATTGCCGACCTGGAAGCTTGGGATGTCGTCTATTACGGCGAAAAATTGCGTCAACACAAATACTCAATTTCTCAGGAAGCAATCAAACCTTATTTTCCAGAACACCGCGTGATTGCAGGTATGTTTGGTGTGGTCGAGAAACTTTACGGCCTTAACATCACCGAATCACGCCGCGTTGAAACCTGGCACAAAGATGTGCGCTTTTTCGAGATTTTTGATAAAGATGGCCACCTGCGCGGGCAGTTCTACCTCGACCTCTATGCACGCCAGTTCAAACGCGGTGGTGCATGGATGGATGAGTGCATCGTGCGCAAGCTCACCGACAACGGCGGCATTCAAACTCCAGTCGCCTACCTCACCTGCAACTTCTCATCTCCGATTGGCGATGATCCAGCACTCTTCACCCACGATGAAGTGCTGACGTTGTTCCATGAATTCGGCCATGGCCTACACCACATGTTGACCAAGGTAAACTACCCCAGCGTCTCTGGCATCAACGGTGTCGCGTGGGATGCAGTCGAGCTACCTAGCCAGTTTATGGAAAATTGGTGCTGGGAACATGATGCGCTAGCGCTGATCTCTGGCCACTATCAGAGCGGTGAAACCTTACCGGATGAGATGTTCGACAAGATGATGGCGGCGAAAAATTTCCAGTCGGGCATGCAGATGGTACGCCAACTAGAATTTTCGATCTTTGATTTCCGCATCCACCTTGAATTTGACCCGAAAAAGGGTGCCGCTATTCATGAGATTCTCGACGACGTACGCCAGCAGGTCTCTGTCATCAAGCCACCCTCGTTTAATCGCTTTCCACATAGTTTTTCTCATATTTTTTCAGGGGGTTACTCAGCCGGTTACTACAGCTACAAATGGGCCGAAGTACTCTCCAGTGACGCATTTTCACTATTTGAAGAGAAAGGGATCTTCGACCGCGAGACTGGCCTTAATTTTCTGTCGATGATTCTGGAGCAGGGCGGTTCACGTGACCCGATGGAGCTCTTCATCGATTTCCGCGGTCGAGAACCTCAAATCGATGCACTATTGCGTCATAGCGGCATCATCGCCGCATAGAAGGCCTTTGTTTCCAACTCTCTTTCGCCCCTCATCCTGAGGGGCGCTTCATTACCATATAGCTGATCAGCCATTAGTGGCACATTTAATGCTACGTTCATTTACAAGGTTAAGGTGATGATTTTTTGACGTCGACAAAAACCCACATGCTCGAATTTTAATATCATGAAGCCTTTGCACGAGAACTCGTTTTCGTTCCAGCAAGGCATAAATGGTCGAAAAACAGAGTTTACACCAAGTAAATGAGTATTTGAGATCATTGATAACACAGCTGGAACGGAAAATAGACTCGTGCAAAGGTCTCATCATAGTTTGACAAGGACCTGACAGACATGACTACATCAACAGCAGCTGTTAGCTCGCTGCAAAGAAAACTAACGATTTCATACGCCATGATGACCTTGCTTATCGTCTTTATCTCGCTAGTAACCCTCTGGCAAGTCAACACGACTAAGCAGCTTACACATAAGGTAAGTGAATTTCGTACACCAATGACCTTTGCAAGCGCCAACCTGCTTACAGGCATCACCCATGAACTCTCCGCACTACGTGGCTGGATGATAACCGGTGATGAAAGCTTCAAGGAAAAAAGGCTCGCCTTCTGGCAAAACGAAATTGAACCATCAATGGAAGTTCTTCGCTCAATGGCTACAAACTGGCCCAATTTAGCGAATGTTGAGCGACTCCATAGTATTGAACAACTATTAAACCAATTTGAAACTGAGCGTCAGAAAATCGAAGACATTGCACAAACAGCGGATAACACACCCGCGGTCAAGATGATGTATAACGAAGCCATTCCCCTCACCGAAACCATGATCAAACAGATCACCCGTATCATTGATCTCGAACTAGCTGTCAAAGAAGATAGCGGGCGTAAAGCATTACTTGGCATGATGTCGGACGTTCGCGGGGCAACTGTATTAGAGCTAGCCAATATTCACGCATTCCTGCTATCCGGCGAAGCTAAATACAGCGATACTTATCAAAAACTTGCCGCAAAAAACAAAAAGCGATTTTCCATTTTAAAAAACCACAGCAAACAATTAACTAAAAAACAACGCCAGGCATTTTGGGTGTATGCGGACGCACGTAAGAAGTTTTCCCCGCTATCCAACAAACTTATTTCAATGCGGTCTCAACCAGACTGGAACCTTGCCAATCACTGGATGAAAAATAATCTTGAACCGGTCAATCTAGAAATCCAGTCCCTACTCATCGAGATGTCACAAGACCAACAAAAACTGTTAGCTAATGACAGCGCGGTGATCACAGCTAAAGCCGATTTTCTTGCTTATACAATGTGGGGAATGCTGGTATTAAGCGTACTAATCGCTATCGTTCTAGCTAAACTAGCCATCAAGACTATCTTTAGCCCTTTAGAAAATTTGCGTAATACATTAATTAGTATTGAGAAAAATTCTGACCTCTCTATTACTGCAGATATTGAAGTCAATGATGAAATAGGACAGATGGGCAATGCACTTAATCAGTTAATCTCAAAAATAAAAACGGTCATGACACAAGTCACCGGCGCCAGCACTCAACTTGCATCGGCTTCTAAACAGATGTCATCTATCAGTGCCCAATCTAATCAGGGGATTCAAACCCAACTACAGAAGAGTGAACAGATCGCAACAGCCATCAATGAGATGAGCGCCACTGCACAGGAAGTTGCACTGAGTGCAAACACCGCATCTCAGGCCGCACACGATGCGGATCGTCAGGCGAAAGAAGGTGAAATGGTCGTTTCTCGAGCCGTCGAATCAATCAACGAATTAAACAGTGATGTGCAACGTATCGCCGACGTCATCAATATGCTCTCTGCAGAATCTGAAAATGTCGGTCGTGTACTCAGTGTCATTAAAGACATCGCCGAGCAAACCAATCTACTGGCACTTAATGCTGCCATTGAAGCAGCCAGGGCCGGTGAACAAGGGCGTGGGTTTGCGGTAGTTGCTGATGAAGTACGTACGCTTGCCGGTCGAACTCAGCATTCAACACTTGAAATTCAACAGATGATTGAAAAATTTCAACAAGGTACACAAGATGCCGTGTCTGTCATGGAAAGTGGTAAAGAAAAAGCTGATTCAAGTGTTGCACAGGCAGGACAAGCAGCCAGTGCACTAACAGAAATCACTCGTATGGTATCAAAGATTAACGACATGAATACCCAAATTGCCAGCGCAGCAGAGGAACAGACCTCCGTCGCAGAAGAGATTAATAAAAACATCCTCTCCGTTAATACCATTACACAGCAGAATAGTCAGGGGGCACAACAAACTGAAAATGCTAGCCGCAACCTCTCTTCGCTAGCGACTGAACTACAATCTTTAGTGCAAACCTTTAAGACCTAGCATCAATTTTCTATTGAGCTAAAAGGCGCTATTGATTAGCGCCTTTTAATTTTTAATCCATGGCATCCCATATAGGCTTCGTATCACAATACTGCTGAAAGGCCATCACACGCTGATTCTTAATAGTATAAAAATGGGCTGCTTCAGATACAAAGTTTTTCTGTGCGCTAATATGCCGCCCTTCATACTGACCGGTAACAATAACAACATTACCCGCATCAAGAAATTCATGAACCTTAAACGTCCATGCTTCCCAACGATCATCAAATGATTTAAATACATTTTCGACCACTGCCTCAGCACCAATATATCTCTCGCCACCTGGAAAACCAGGATTTTGATTCCAGCTAATCGACTTGTCACAGATCAACTTAAAGGCATCATAATCCTTTTCCTTAAATGCACGATAGAGTTCGTGGATGATTTCAATATTGGTATTCATCACTTAAGGGCACCTCTATTAATTCTGGGCGTGGCAGATTGAATTCAAAATTCGTTACATCAAGGCGTCAATAGCAGGTAATACCCAAGGGGCACACCGTATTGACAACGCTGATGGTGCGGATTTGGAATTTAAGCTGTGCGTTCATGAATTAATAGAGGTGCCCTTAACTAAACGAATACCATTCTTTTCAATCGTAATCACTTTCTGTTTATACAAAATACCAAGCGCTTTTTTAAAGGC
The DNA here is from genome assembly GCA_003232725.1 of Chromatiaceae bacterium. Classification (GTDB taxonomy): domain Bacteria; phylum Pseudomonadota; class Gammaproteobacteria; order SZUA-140; family SZUA-140; genus SZUA-76. The sequence goes on from QIJH01000007.1 coordinate 4,429, forward strand.
CCCTTTGCTGATGCCAAATAGTTCTGAAATTTTGGCAGGATCAGATTTATCATGAACCGCTAGAAAACCATCATTTTCATTGAGCTTTTTTTCTATCAAAAGCGCATGTTTACTACGCTCACCCGCACCACCTTGCAAGGTAAGATCAATCTTATTATCCGCCCGAATTCGTTTAATAAAACCCTCTTTGTATTGACCAAAGCTCAGCCGCTCATGTACGTCATTGGTATACAGCACCCCCCAGTGGGTATTATTAATGATCGCCTTAAACCCCAAATCTGTGGTATTGGCGATAATCAAATTCACCACCTGCTTCTCTTTAAAGTCATGAGGCCGCTCATCATCCAGAAATTTATCCACCTTGGATGAGGCAACAATCCGATTGCTCGCTTTATCAAGGTAGAGGTAAACCAAATATGAGCGGCCCGTTACCATCGGCAGATGCTGCTCACCAAAGGGAACCAGGATATCTTTCGCCAGTCCCCAGTCTATAAAGGCTCCCACTTTAGTTGTCGCCATCACTCGTAGATAGGCGAACTCGCCCACCTGTGCAAATGGTGTTTCGGTGGTGGCCAGCGGACGGTCTTCAGAATCGAGATAGAGAAACACATCAATGTAATCGCCAATCGCAAGATCATTATCTGCATATTTACCAGGCAACAGTACCTCACCAAGATTTTTTGCATCTAGATAAAATCCAAAATGGACGCTTTTTACTACTTCTAAATTATAATGTTTTCCAACTGTGATCATTCTACTATTCCGCTTAAAACCGCTTGTGAGATACCGTGATTATACCGCACCATTGATATCCAGTTATCGAAAAGATAAATGCTACTGCCGACACTCGGTGATGATATCAATCAATAACTGCTGTGCCTGAGTCACCTCCTCAAGCTCATTAAACATAAAAATAAAATAGTCATCATCTCGTT
>QIJH01000060.1 GCA_003232725.1 Chromatiaceae bacterium
TGATTCGCAGGCGATGGGCCGGGTGGGTGAGGTGGTGATTCGTACCTGGCAGACAGCACATAAGATGAAGGTACAGCGTGGTGCATTGGCGCAAGATTGTGAGCGTCATGATAACTTTCGTGCGCGCCGTTATGTTGCTAAATATACCATTAACCCGGCACTGGCTCACGGCATCGCAGACGAAGTGGGTTCGGTTGAGGTCGGTAAGCTCGCGGACCTGGTGTTATGGAAACCGGCCTTCTTTGGCGTAAAGCCGGCGATGATTATTAAAGGCGGCATGATTGCTGCCGCCCCGATGGGTGATCCCAACGCTTCGATTCCCACCCCGCAGCCGGTGCACTACCGTCATATGTTTGGTGCCTATGGTAAGGCGCGTAGCCACACCTCAATCACCTTTGTCTCAAAGGCGGCGCTGGAAGATGGGATTAAAGAAAAGCTCGGTTTGAGCAAGATGGTACGTGCGGTGAACAATTGTCGCACCGTGAGAAAAAGCGACATGATCCACAACCACTGGCAGCCTACAGTAGAGGTTGATTCTCAGACCTATGAAGTGCGTGCAGATGGTGCATTACTCACCTGTGAACCTGCCACGGTGTTACCGTTGGCGCAGCGCTATTTTCTTTTTTAGGTGGCAGAGCGGTGGCAAATATGATGCGAATTAAGGCCTTCTTTAAGGGGCACTCAGCGTTTGATGATGTGTTAAGTCTACCCTATGAACAGCGGCAAAAGTGCAACTGGTGTCGGGCGTTGAGGTGGGTGTGACGCTGCCGCGCGGCAGCGTGTTGCGTGGTGGTGATGCCTTGTTGAGTGAAGATGGCAAAGTGATCGCAGTTGAGGCACAGCCTGAAAAGATTTCGCGGGTGGTGAGTGATGACACGCTGTTGTTAACGCGCGCCGCCTATCACCTGGGGAATCGCCATGTACCGCTGTCGATCGCGAAAGAAGGGTTGAGTTATCTGCAGGACCATGTGCTGGATGAAATGGTGTTGCAGCTTGGGTTGACGGTTCACTATAAAACCGCACCGTTTGAGCCAGAAAGCGGCGCGTATGGTGGTGGTCACCATCACTCATGATTGATCTTGCCTCACTCCGTTTATGGCAATTGATCAGCCCGGCACTGCCGGTCGGCGCCTATGCCTATTCACAGGGGCTGGAATATGCGGTGAACGAGGGTTGGGTGGCGGATGAGGCCGTGGCGCTGGAATGGATTGAAGGGGTTGCCGGTCATTCCATCGTGACGCTTGATCTGCCTGTGATGCAGCGGATGCACCACGCCTGGCAGTGCGACGATGAGGCAAAGGTGATCTATTGGAGTCGTTTTCTGGCGGCGTCGCGTGAATCGAACGAAATCCTGGCGGAAGATAATCACCTGGGAAAATCGCTCGCGCGCCTGTTGGGTGACCTAGAAGTGAGTCGAGCAGAAGCGTGGCGTTTTAAACAGGAAGTCAATTTTCCAGCGATGTTTGCGTTGGCCACCAGCCATTGGCAGATTGATCTTGAGCAGGCGCTGGCGGGTTATCTGTGGGCCTGGTGTGAAAACCAGGTAGCGGCGGCAATCAAAATTGTGCCGTTAGGGCAGACGGCGGGACAACGACTGCTATCCACACTCATTTTGAAAATCCCGGCCTGGGTTGAGCAGGCGCTGGCGATTGAAGATGAGGCGATTGGGGTGCTGTGCCCCGGCGTGGCGCTGGCGAGCGCATGTCATGAAACACAATATTCGAGACTATTTAGGTCCTGATTCAGAAAGAGGTATGAGATGTCCAGTGATCAAGCATTGCGGATAGGGATTGGCGGGCCTGTTGGTTCAGGTAAAACGGCGCTAACACTGGCGCTGTGTCGTGTGTTGCGAGAAAAGTACAATATTGCGGTTGTTACCAATGATATTTACACAAAGGAAGATGCGCAGTTTTTGCAAGACAATGGTGCGCTGGCGGCAGAGCGCATCATCGGTGTCGAGACCGGAGGCTGTCCGCATACCGCCATTCGTGAAGATGCTTCAATGAACCTTGCGGCAGTGGATGAGCTTAATCAGCGCTTTCCTGCTTTGGATATTGTCTTTGTGGAGAGTGGCGGTGATAACCTCAGTGCCACTTTTAGCCCTGAGTTGTCGGACCTCACCATCTATGTGATCGATGTCAGTGCCGGTGATAAGATTCCGCGCAAGGGTGGCCCCGGGATTACTAAATCTGATCTGCTGGTGATCAATAAAACAGATCTTGCGCCATATGTTGGGGCATCACTGGCGGTGATGGCGCGTGATGCAAAAAAGATGCGTGGTGAAAAGCCGTTTGTGTTTTCCAACCTGAAGGTTGGTGATGGTCTCGATCAGATCGTGGCTTATATTTTACACCAAGGGATGCTGGAGGTGGTGTAGGCTATTTTTGCATGCGCTTTTCAATCTATTCGGAAATGCTATTTTAATGCTTAATACGAACGCCTCATATTAGTTCGTGTATCATTATTGATGCTTTATTGTGGTGCGTGTCGCCGGTTTTTATTGCGTAATGATTGGACAGAAGCTTAATAAGCTATTGAAAGTATATTGAATATACTTGTTGGCACGGGCCGTGCACAACAACAATCGGTTACTATTGAGTATAAGGCTCCGTTTTAGAGAGCATTGTTCAAATATTGGTTATGTTGTCTGTTTTTTAATCCTTGGGAGATCGAGTAAATGAAATTTTCAAAAAAACTTTCTGTACTAGCAATGGCTTCTGCTTTATCCGTGCCAGCCGTGATGGTTGCGGCGCCAGCGCAGGCTGAGCTTACCGGTAACATTGGCGTGGTATCTCAGTATGTACTACGTGGTATCGGACAGGAAAATAAGGGCGCAGCAATTCAGGGCGGTATCGATTACGCCAATGACAGTGGCTTCTATCTGGGATGGTGGGGATCAAGCCTGGATTACAACTACAATGCGCCAGGTAGCGACGCTTATACGGCTCAGGGTTTTGAAAATAATATCTATGGTGGTTTCGCTGGTTCTGCAGGAGGCATCGACTATAACATTGGTTTATTACAGTATTACTACTTGAATGTTGATGACTCTGATCTGACTGAACTGATATTAGGCGCGGGTTACGGTCCATTGAGCGCACAAGCACAATATCTTTTGAATGATGGTTGGTGGGGTAATGCGGGTGATACCTACTTTACCTTTAACTACGGCACAGATCTGCCTTCTGATTTTACTTTGGATGCATCACTGGGTTACTACACCTATAACGATGATGATAATGGTAATGATAAGAGCACTTCGATTACGACTGAGTCTTCTGCATTTCGTCATCTAAACCTGACACTGTCTCATCCTGTTGGTGACAGCGGTGCCGATATGGGCATTACCTATATCATTGCGGGTGATAACCGGGCGGGTGTTTCAACAGATGACACCATGACGATGAATATCTCTTACAATTTCGGACTCTAGTCTAAAGCAAGTCATCAGCGCGCCCTGTTTTGAGCGGGCGCGCACCTTTCTGGGTGGAAGTTGGAAGCGTTAACGTGAGGAATATGAGAATGTCATTTAAAACTATTTCTGGTCTGGCTGCTGCTGCAGTGCTGGGGCTGGCATCAACGGCTGCAATGGCGGCCGACACAATCAAGGTGGGTGTGCTGCATTCACTCTCTGGCACCATGGCGATCAGTGAAACCACATTGAAAGACACCATGCTAATGCTCATTGATGAGCAGAATAAAAAAGGCGGTATTTTAGGTAAGCAACTTGAAGCGGTGGTGGTTGATCCTGCCTCTAACTGGCCGCTGTTTGCTGAAAAGACACGTGAATTGATTTCAAAAAACAAGGTTGATGTGATCTTTGGTTGCTGGACCTCTGTTTCGCGTAAGTCAGTACTGCCTGTGATTGAAGAGCTGAATGGTCTGATGTTTTACCCCGTTCAGTATGAAGGTGAAGAGTCTTCAAAAAATGTTTTCTACACCGGTGCCGCACCGAATCAGCAGGCGATTCCTGCGGTTGATTATCTGATGAATGAGATCGGTGTTAAGCGTTGGGTATTAGCGGGTACCGATTATGTTTACCCGCGTACCACCAATAAAATACTGGAAGCTTATCTGAAGGCGAAGGGCGTTGCTGATAAAGATATTATGATTAACTACACCCCGTTTGGTCACTCTGACTGGCAGTCGATTGTTTCCGACGTTAAGAAGTTTGGCTCTGAAGGTAAAAAGACTGCAGTTGTATCAACCATTAATGGTGATGCCAATATCCCTTTCTACAAAGAACTAGGGAACCAGGGCGTCTCTTCTGAAGATATTCCAGTGATTGCTTTTTCTGTTGGCGAAGAAGAACTCTCTGGAATTGACACGGCACCACTGGTTGGCCATCTGGCGGCATGGAATTACTTTATGAGCGTTGAGTCTGATGAAAATGAAGCCTTTATTGATGCCTGGCATAAACATACTAAAGATACCAAACGTGTCACTAATGATCCAATGGAAGCACATTACATTGGCTTTAATATGTGGGTGAAGGCGGTTGAAAAAGCCGGATCGACCGACACCGATAAAGTAGCAGATGCCATCATCGGTGTTGAAGTGCCTAACCTGACGGGTGGTACCTCAACCATGCTGGCGAATCATCATATTACCAAGCCGGTATTGATTGGTGAGATTCAGGATGATGGTCAGTTTGAAGTTGTTTGGGAAACAGATGGCCTGATTGCAGGTGATGCATGGTCTGATTTTTTACCGGATAGTAAAGACCTTAAGGCGGACTGGGTTACACTGAAGTGTGGTAACTACAATACCAAGAGTAAAACCTGTTCTGGTCAGAACTTTTAATTTCCCTCTAAAAGATTTATTAACGGTTAGC
>QIJH01000225.1 GCA_003232725.1 Chromatiaceae bacterium
TCTGGCATCTCAAACGCAGGGGGCCGCGCGAGTGCCTCGCGCATCGTTGGCATCACAGGCGATGCATCCTTGGATTGCATCAACAACCCCTTGCTTTGAACTTCCAGCTGCCTTGCCCGCTGATAGCTGTATTTGCTGTGCGTCAAACGAGAAGTCAACGCGGCATCACGAATAATAGTGGGCTGTAAAAAGACCATTAGATTCTGCTTAACCTTGCTAGAGGTCTTATGACTAAACAGCCATCCCAGCAACGGGATATCGCCCAGCAACGGCACTTTTTGCACCGATTCACGCACCTCATCATTGATTAATCCGCCGAGCACAATCATCTGCCCATCATCGACAATCACATTGGTTTTAATCGAACGGGTATTAGTAATCAAATCCACCGCCCCCACTGCGCTAGAGCTGATGCTATCAACGGTCTGCTCGATCTCCAATTGCACCGCATCACCTTCGTTAATTTGCGGTTTCACTTTAAGGGTGATGCCGACATTTTCACGCTCAATGGTCTGAAACGGGTTGTTCGGGGATCCAGCACCGGGCGCTGTAAACCCACCGGTGATAAATGGCACCGTCTGCCCAATGACAATTTCAGCCTCTTCATTATCCATGGTTACCAGCGTCGGCGTCGATAAAATATTGGTGGTGCCATCCCCTTTCAACGCCCTCAATACGGCCGCAAAATTGAGACTGCCCGAGTTAAATCGGCCGACACCTAGCGTCATCCCATTGCCAATGGAAGGCGGCAGCCCTGCCACTACTGCCGAACCAATCTCAGCGATGCTGCCACCAGAGCCAGCACCAAAGTTAACCAAACCGACAGGCCTGTCACCCCCAGGTGTGCCGTCAAAAATCCACTGCATACCCAGTTCAGCACTCAGGTTTTCGGCAACCTCAGCGATCACTGTCTCAATCAGCACCTGCGCACGGCGCACATCAAGCTGTTTAATCACAGACTCCAGTGAACGAAAAAGGTCGGGCGGCGCGGTAATCACTAGTGCATTGGTTGCTTCATCGGCCTGAATATCGACCTTTGCCTTGTTCGCCGCCGCGCCCTTCCCTTTACCCTTCTGCTCAACGCTCTTACTCACGCCGGTTAGTACCTTAACCATATCCTCAGCCTGCGCATAGCGCAGGTAGATCACGCGGGTGTTGCCACCACTCTCCAGCGGCGTATCAAGATGAGAGATGATGGCACGAATCCGTAAACGCCCCGTTTTACCACCACCCACTAGAATACTGTTGGTGCGCTCATCGGCAATCAAAATGGGTATGCCACTCGTAGAGGCCGCAGCTCCCTTCCCTTTTCCCTTCTGCTCCAGCGACGCCATAATACGCACGACTTCAGCAGCCGAGGCATGCTCTAGCCGGATAATCTCGATTTCATCATTGCTCGGGGTATCGATACGCCTGATGATATTCATCAAACGTGCAATGTTAGCGGCGCGATCAGAGATGATCAGGATATTTGCGGGCACGTAGGCAGCAAGGTGCCCCTGCTGCGGTACCAATGGACGCAAAATAGGCACGAGTTGGGAGGAGGAGACATTCCTGAGCGCAATCACGCGGGTTACAATCTGATCGCCTTCACCGGGAAATTCATCATCCGCCAACGGCATTGCTTTCTGCTTGGCACTTGCATCCGGCAAGATTTTAATCACATTACCACTCGGCACTGCTGAAAACCCGTGCACCTCCAGAATCGACAAAAAGACACTGTAAAGTTCTTCGCTTGCCATTGGATGAGAGGAAATGATGGTCACTTTTCCCTTTACCCTGGGATCAACAATAAAATTTTTGCCGGTCGCCTCAGAAACGGTACTGATCACCGCACTGATATCTGCATCCTTAAGATTAAGGGTAATATTTTTTGCCACAGCAATGGTTGAAAAACAGGCGACTGCAATCAACAATGCGGTGCAAAATGCCCCATTCCATGTACAACGGTAGCCCCTGTGAAAATACTTTATCAACTGCAAACTGCTTCTCGCTATCTCTAAAACCGCCAAGGGTTTATTGCTCTTTATCGATTCAATACAATGCTATACACAGACTAACGGCATTATATGTTAAAAACTGACGTCTATCTGTTTGATCCAGCGCAACTTAATATTAATCAATACTAACGTCAAATGACTGCGCGCGCCCATTTCTTTTTATATCAAGCCTAACGCTATTCGCTGTCTGCAAGCTTTGTAAAACATTAAGGCCCTTTGCGGGCGTGTCAAGCCGAATGCCATTTACCGCTGTCACAATATCACCGGAGATCAGGCCAACGCGATCAAACAGCGCCCGATCTCGCCCCGGTTTAACCTGGTAACCGATAAACTTGCCTCTTTCACTTCTCGGGGTCATCTTAATGGCATCCGTCAGCCGCTGCGGTTCTTTCAGCAGGTCTTTGCGATATTGCTTAAGACTCATCGGTGCAGCGCGAGCACCTGTTCGAGAAGATCTGTTGCGTGCTCTGGTTGTTGATGAGCTTGCTGTCTTTACACTCTCTTTAGGCAGTTCCAGTATTTCCAATGTATTATCGCGCTTCAGCACAACCTTGCTTGGATGCACCTCGGAAAGAGTGACCCCCCCTGAAATTTGGGAGTTAACAGCATAATAACGCTCCTGACCATTGGCTTCGGCAATAATGGCACCACCACCACCATCCGCAACAAAAACGCCACGAAGTATCAGTTTAAGGGTTGTTTTGGGGATATCCTTCTGTACTGCGACGAATGCTGGCGCATTCCGATTCTCTTTACCAAACAGGCTCCAGCGCGCAATATTCCAGCCACCACTCGAAACGACGGCCTGCGATGAGTTTACCGCCTGTATCGCAGGCAGCGCCTCTCTCTCTGCCGCCGGCACCAGACGCCAACTCAATGCAGCCGCGTGATAGGCCAACAACAGCACCAACGTCACATTGACTACCGCCACCCACTGCGCCGTATTAGCACTCTTTGCAACGACGCCAGGCAACCCTTTCCAATCAACAGACAATTTCATCGCCATCTCTTAATAAACAAACCCATTACCCTTAAACACCTTCGCTCTGCAGATTTAACGCCCTCACCTCATTTAACGGCCGCCTGCCATGCAAAGCCATTCTGTCGTAATCACTTTTAAAGACATCCACATTTTAGTCAAAAAAATCGGCTTTTCGGCTTGCTTTTTTCTAAAACACATATTCTTATGCACAATTCTCTTCATCTTGCCCACTGAAACACCAGACTTAACATGAAAAAGCTATAAAAAACAGCTAACCAATTGTTTTATAACAAATATTGCTATCGATTAAAAACTACACAATCTAACGTGAGGCCTTGAGTTATAACGATTTCAAGCCTTTTATCGTAAACTTTCCACAGACTTATCCACAGATTCTGTGGAAAACTACCAATTGTCAATCACGACAAGCAGTTAGATCAATTTTTTATGGCAACCCATCAATCATGGAACATTTTTGGTGAAACATCTCTCCCTTTTTACCAGCTAAAAAGCGTCCAACGCGGAATCAAGAGCCCTTCATCTAACCCATTTTGGCGGCTGTCCAGACTACCGTCGCCGTCGGTATCCACCAAATAATAAACAAAACCCTTCTTGGGGGTAATCTTGATCATGTAAAGCCTGCCATTAGCACGGTACTCTTCTATGGTTTCAGTCTTGCTGCGTGTTATCGTAATCTCAGGTTCGTCATCAGGCTCCGCCGCCAGCATCAAAGGGGCACTGCCCACAGACAGTGCCAAGCATAATAATAGTTGAAACAGTTTTTTCATAACGCCAATAATCTCACGTTCTTCAGCAGATGATTCAAATCCGCGTTGTTCATAATGCTGAAGTATCGCATCGGCCATCTCCCTCGGACTACCCAACACCTCAAACAGTTCAAAATCTTCGGCACTGAATCATTATAATGGTGGCCACTCGACCCATATTAGCAGATCATCCCTACGCATTAACCAACTATTATTAATCTAGGGTCAACTCAAAAATTCACCAATAACCGATGACTAAAAATAACACAGACAAACTACTGATACTGATCGACGGCTCCTCCTACCTTTATCGAGCCTTCCATGCAATGCCACCGCTGACCAACTCACAGGGGCAGGCAACCGGCGCAATCTACGGCGTAATCAATATGCTACGCACGTTGATCGATGAATATAACCCCGACTATGTTGCAGTCGTATTTGCAGTACAAAGCAAACCGCCCACCAATGCCGGATGAACTGCGCACGCAGATCGCACCACTACATGCGGTGGTGCGCGCCATGGGGTTACCATGTATTGTCGAAACAGGGGTTGAGGCCGATGATGTCATCGGCACACTGGCACAACAAGCGGCCGCCAGTGGAATTCATAGTGTGATCTCCACTGGTGATAAAGATATGGCTCAGCTAGTCAATGAGCATATCACGCTGATCAATACTATGAACAACAAGACCCTTGATCGTGCCGGTGTCATCGAAAAATTCGGCTTACCGCCAGAACAGATCATCGACTACCTCGCGTTGATCGGCGACACCTCAGACAATATTCCCGGCATCCCCGGCGTCGGCCCCAAGACCGCCGTTAAATGGTTTACCCAGTATGGCTCGCTCGATGAGATCATCAACCAGGCCGGGGCTATCAAGGGCAAGATTGGCGAAAAGTTCCGCGCCAACATGGCGCAGCTACCACTCTCGCGCCAGCTCACCACCATCAAACTGAATGTACCGCTCACCGAAACACCTGAGACACTGCAGATGCAACCCGCCGATATTGATGCACTGCGCGAGCTGTTTCAGCAACTGGAATTCAAGCGCTGGCTCGATGAGCTTGAACATGGCGTTTCTTCAGATCGATCCTCAGCGAACGAAGCAGAAACACCCGTCCCAATCGAACGCCACTACGACACCATTCTCGACCAGGCCTCGCTTGATAAATGGATCGCTCAGCTAAACAACGCCGAATTGTTTTCGTTTGATACTGAAACCACCAGTCTCAATTATATTGAAGCTGAAATTGTCGGCATCTCGTTTGCCACC
>QIJH01000158.1 GCA_003232725.1 Chromatiaceae bacterium
AGCGCAATGTCAGACCCTGGAGCAGTCGGTTTTATGTGGGAAAAAGAAAATAATATTTTTCAGTCAAAAAACCTGTCAAGTATTTTTGTAATTTTTTTCACCGTAGGGAGTGAGTAGTTACCCAAAACAAACAGAACAGCCATGTGAAACAGCGAGGAACCAAAGAAATAATTAAATTAACGCTGACAGATTTTTTGAGAGACCTTTGCTCGATGCAATTACGAGTAAAAGTGGATTTTATTCCCCTGCTTTCTACCTCAATCAGGAAAATATTCGCTTATTTTTCCTTCACGTCTGTACCGTGCAAAGGCCTCAAGTTATTTAATTTCCATTCCTAAGCGTCGCGCTCCAGATTCAAGGTCACTTCTCTCAACATGTTAAGGCGGTTGCTGCGAATCATCTTTTTGATCTCTTCCACATACGCCTCGCCACGCTCAGAATATTGCAATAAACCATCCGCTAATTTCAACGCTTCCAATGGTCGCTGTTTATTACGCATCTCTTCGCGCATCACTCGTAGTTCGTCGTAAGCACGACCGCTGTTAATGTGTTGGAAAGATCCTCACCGAATGCCTTTTACCTTCAGTTCGCTCTTCAGGAATCAAACCTTCGCCCTCTTTATAAGTCCACTCACCAAAAAGATTTTTCGCATCGCGCGCAAAACGAGAGCTGCCCCAGGCACTCTCATTGGCGGCCTGTGCCAGCACTAATGCAACCGGTAACTCATCCAGTCGACGTGCCAATTCAGCACGTGTCGCTTCATCTTTAATATCGCCTTTCACACGGTAATAGACTAACTGCTCTTCAAGCCATTGACGTTTTTCACTCTCTTTTCCCGGCAATTCATTACGCGCAAACAGAGCCAGCATAAAGCGGCGCTGCTCATTCAATTTTGCATTTTCAGCCAAAACCATCGGTAACACAGCACGTAAGAAAAGAGATTTTTTAAGTTTTACCGCCGTCACCTCTGCTAGGTCTTCGGGCAAAGGATCAACCATAATTGGCGGGACTTCAGCGTCCACTGCTAACGGCCAGTGATAATCGAGCTTGCGAAATACGCCGTCCAAAATCTTGGCATTTGCAGCATTAACCGGTGCCAACGTTAACTCCCAGTCAGGCAGCGCATGCTCTCTGTTCAAATTCCAACCGATGTAACCCAACATAGCCAGTACCGGCAAAAACAGTACCAAAAATATCGCTTTTTTTACATTCATTACGCTGTCCATTTCCGTGCATTGCGAAACATTCTTAACCACGGGCCCGCTTCACTCCACCCATCCGGATGCCATGAATGTTGCACCGAGCGAAAGACGCGTTCCGGGTGCGGCATCATAATCGTAAAGCGACCATCTTCAGTTGTCACACCGGCAATACCACCGGGAGAACCATTTGGATTAGCCGGATAACCTTCAGTCGCAACACCATTATTATCAACAAAACGCAGTACAGAAGTAGACGATTGCTCAAGTTGAGCAGGCGACTGACCCGCTCGACACTCAACACGCCCTTCACCATGCGCAACAGCAATTGGCATACGAGAGCCCGCCATGCCATCCAGAAATAGCGATGGTGATGGCATCACTTCGACCAGTGAAAAACGTGCCTCAAACTGTTCTGAGGTATTGCGCTCAAAACGCGGCCACAATTCTGCACCGGGAATTAACGTATGAAGATTAGACATCATCTGACAACCGTTACAGACACCCAGACCAAAGCTGTCACTACGCTCAAAAAAAGCACTAAATTCATCACGCGCGCGGCTGTTGTGCAGAATAGAACTAGCCCACCCCATACCAGCACCCAGCACATCACCAAATGAAAAACCACCACAGGCGACCAGACCATGGAAGTCACTCAGTGATAGACGCCCCGACAGGATATCGCTCATATGGACATCAACAGCTGTAAAACCAGCACGGTCAAAGGCTGCCGCCATCTCAACGTGACCATTCACACCCTGCTCTCGTAACACTGCAATGCGTGGGCGTTGCTGATTAAAGTAAGGTGCCGCGACATCATCATTCAGATCAAAACTTAAATCAATATTTAAACCAGGGTCATTCGCATTCAGGATCACATCATATTCTTGTTGTGCGCAATCAACATTATCACGCAAGCTTTGCATCTGCCACGAGGTCTCAGACCAGACTCGCTGATATTCACTACGAGCAGCCGCCAGCACTTCATTTTGATCACATCTCACCACCACGCGATCATCATCATTAAGACCACCAATGTGGTGACAACAGTCACCTAAGCCCACCGCTTTAAATGAGGCGATTACTTCATCACGCTGATCACTGGACACCTGCACAACAGCACCCAGCTCTTCATTAAACAGTGTGCTCAACATCGCTTGCTTACTGTTTTCCGCAACCAGTGCATCGATTGTGATCGTGACACCGACATGGCCTGCAAAGGCCATTTCGGTAATGGTTGCAAACAGGCCGCCATCAGAACGGTCATGATAAGCCAATAATTTACCGTCTCGATTGAGCTGCTGCAGTGTATTAAAAAAGAGCTTAAACTGAAGCGCGTCATCGAGATCAGGCGTTGTGCGACCGGTCTGTTTATAGACCTGTGCCAGTGCTGAGCCACCGATGCGATTTTGCCCCCGGCCTAAGTCTATCAATAACAGGTCGGTATCACCTTTGTCAGTTCGCAGCTGCGGTGTTAGCGTAATACGACAATCCTGCACGGGTGAAAAGGCACTGATGATAAGAGACAACGGCGAGGTCATCTCACGCGGCTCACCCGCTTCGTGCCACACTGTCTTCATCGACAATGAATCTTTACCGACGGGAATGGCGATGCCAAGCTCAGGACAGAGCTCCATACCGACGGCTTTAACCGTCTCATAAAGCGCGGCATCTTCACCCGCTACACCCGCCGCTGCCATCCAGTTAGCGGAGAGTTTAATGTCGCTTAATTGTGCTATATCAGCCGCCACGATATTGGTTAACGCTTCACCAATCGCCAACCGCCCAGAGGCAGCTGGATTCAACAGGGCAACCGGACTACGCTCTCCCATCGACATCGCTTCGCCATGATAATGATCATAATCAGCGAGCGTCACCGCCACATCGGCAACCGCTATTTGCCACGGGCCGACCATCTGATCACGCGCCACCATGCCAGTGACACTGCGATCACCAATCGTAATCAAAAACTTTTTATCCGCCACTGCTGGTAACTGCAATACACGCAACGCGGCATCTGCTAATGTCATTTCACTGCAATCGAGTTCAGCTGCATTTGCCGTCAGACTAGTCACATCACGCAGCATCTTCGGTGGCTTGCCAAACAGCAGATCCATCGGGATATCCACCGGGCTATTCTCAAAATGGCTATCATTTAAGGTTAAATCACGATCAACCTTCACCTCGCCCACCACCGAAAAAGGACAACGCTCACGTTCACACAAATCGCGAAACTGTGCCAGGCGATTACGTGGAATACCCAACACATAACGTTCCTGCGATTCGTTACACCAAATTTGTAGCGGTGACATGCCCGGTTCATCATTCGGCACCTTGCGCAGCTCAAAAGTCGCACCACGTTCACTATCGTTAACCAGTTCAGGCAATGCATTCGAAATACCACCAGCACCCACATCATGTAGTGAGACAATTGGATTCTCTTCTCCCAACTGCCAACAACGATCAATCACCTCCTGACAACGACGTTCCATCTCTGGATTACCACGCTGCACCGAGGCAAAATCAAGCGCTTCACTGCTATCGCCACTCGCCATAGAAGAGGCGGCACCACCACCAAGCCCGATCAGCATGGCAGGACCACCGAGCACAATCAGTTGCGTTTCGGGCGGCATATTATTTTTATCGATATGCTGTTCACGGATCGCACCCAGGCCACCGGCGATCATTATCGGCTTATGAAAGCCGCGCAGCTGCTGGCCACTGTCACTCGGTACCCACTCTTCATAGGTGCGGAAGTAACCGGTCAAATTCGGACGACCAAATTCGTTATTAAAGGCAGCACCACCAATCGGCCCTTCCAGCATAATGTTTAGCGCAGAGACAATACGCGCAGGTTTGCCGTTATCCTGCTCCCATGGACGCGGTGCATCTGGTAGCTGTAGATTAGAGACCGTAAAACCCGCTAGGCCCGCTTTGGGTTTTGCACCACGACCGGTTGCACCTTCATCACGAATTTCACCACCCATACCGGTTGCCGCCCCCGGAAAGGGTGCGATTGCCGTTGGATGGTTATGGGTTTCAACTTTGATGTTGATATGACTCACTTCATTCACACGCCCATATTCACCCGTAGTGCCGTGCGGGAAAAAACGCGCCGCTTCAGTCGGCGATGCAATCACTGCGGCGTTATCATGGTACGCTGACAGCACCCCATCGGGTGAACATTTAGTGGTATTACGAATCATCGAAAAGAGTCCGATATCCTGCGCCTCACCATCGATAACCCAGTCGGCATTAAAAATTTTATGGCGGCAATGTTCAGAGTTTGCCTGTGCAAACATCATCAATTCAACATCAGTTGGGTTACGTTTTAACGCGCTAAAACTGTCCACCAGATAGTCGATCTCATCATCACTCAGTGCCAGGCCCA
>QIJH01000140.1 GCA_003232725.1 Chromatiaceae bacterium
AATTATTAAACACGGAGATCAGCACCACCGCGATAACCACCCACAAAACGATATTCTTAGCCATGTCGTTCAAAATAATGTCCTCTATTCATAGAAATAGGCTTTCCATTCGATAGTACCTAATATAATAGGTATCACCACATTTTAACAATAAAATCGGCGTAATTAATTCAAATATCCTTTCGCCAACACATAGACTTCACGAGAACGCGCCCGTGAAGCCCTTGGCTTTCGAATATAGACCTTTGAAAAATCCACCCGCATACTGCTGACATATTCGTCAAAACCAGCACCTTGAAATAATTTGAGTAAAACACTGCCGCCTTTCTTTAACACCTGCTGAGAAAACGCTTGCACCAGCTCACCAAGATAAATTGAGCGTGGCTGATCAACGCTATCCATACCGCTGATATTGGGCGACATGTCCGAGATCACAACGTCTACTTTTTCACCTTTTAGTTCAGCCATCAGTACCTCGTAAATATCATTCTCTCTAAAATCACCCTGTAAAAAAACCACATTATTAACAGGCTCAATTTTCAACAAATCCAAACCGATCACCAAACCCTTTTTACCTACAATCTTTGCGGCTACTTGCAACCACCCACCCGGTGCAGCGCCAAGGTCAACGACCGCCATCCCGGGTGACAATATATGGTCACGTTCATTTATTTCAAGCAATTTATAGGCCGCCCGCGAGCGAAAACCATCTTTCTGCGCTTTTTTCACATATTCATCATTAACATGTTCATCCAGCCACTGCTGTTTACTTTGGTGTTTTTTTATCAACGCTGATCCCAATTCCCGTCATATTCATTTATTTTTCACTAACCACTAGAGTATACCAGTATACTATGCGGCTATTTTTCATAGATTGAATCAGGAAACAGAGATGGCTGCTGAAGAGATAATCCACCAACAACAAAAACGCAAACTTCGCTCGCTGGCGCATGCACTCAAGCCAATTGTGACAGTCGGTGGCGCTGGCTTAACGCCTGCCGTGTTAAATGAGATAACACTGTCCCTCAACCACCACGAACTACTCAAAATAAAACTGAGCTGTGGCGACAAAGCCGCTCGTAAAAAGGCAAGAGAGGAAATCTGCAGCGAAACAGGCGGGCACCTGATTCAAGAGATCGGCGGTATTATTGTTATTTATCGCAAAACTAAAATAACGGCTAAAAAAACCAGGCCGAAGAAGAGCATCCCCAGTAAACGCCAGCCTGGAAAGGCTCGTATCGCTGAGAGCCGCCCCAGCCGACGCCGCTAAACCAAATCTATTCCTTTCTGTTCACAACGTTATTTTTAATGATTCGCCCCTTCTCTTTCAAAAAGACTTCGACACTATCAACATCTACAATCTCCGTTGAACAGGAGCCAAACTTATCGCCAGCACCAGTATAAAGCTTCATTAAGACACCTTTGGTCATGTCGAGCGAGACCATCTTTCGGATGCGATTCTTAGGCAGTGGCGCAAACTTACCACCACCTTCTAAATAATCGCCGCTATATTCGTCATGGATAACACCACGAATATTATGTTCAAGCACTTCAAGCAATCTAAAACGTACCACTTTGACTGCATTTAAAGGCGGCCGATACTCCACCTGATAAATGTATTTAGTATCATAGTCGACAACATACGCCTCTTCCGAAGCACTCTTCAACCCTTTTTTACAGAAAAAGTAATTCACCTCCAGCGCTTGAACTGACATTGAGCTAAACACCAACGCCAAACCACCGACTAACCGCTTGAACAGCTTTGCTACTTTCATTTTCAACCCGTTATTATCAAACTGATAGGCAGCAGCAACAATTACTGCATGAACGATGATTATCGCACAACACTTGGCGTTGTCATGTCGTAATTCCGAACGAAAAAAGTCGTTTTATCTATGTCTATGTACTGTCAGCTAAAACAAACGTAACTACTCAGCTAACCCATGAAATCCATCATTTCATGGGCGATCTGAGCAGCCACTGTTAATTTTGACTACTCGCTGAGTAGTTACAAACAAACTTTAATTATCCGTAATCGGGCAGTTCTTCTGACAACGAAGCCAATAACCCATACAAAGGCAAAGCAGAATGGACATGCATACTCCCTGCTTTCGTGTAGTCATCTTTATTCGCCTCTGGCTGCAGTATGGCGACCTCTTCAAGCATCTCTTTCAATCGATACCTCTTAGCTATTTCATTGCCGTAGAGTGTGATCATCCAGCAATTGAGCAGCTCCACTTGCTCATCACAACTGTATTCAGGACCATGCAAGCCATGAAATGCCCATAGGTGCTCAAGTGCTTTTTTATCAGGCACATCCACCGCTGGCCCCTCTTTTTTCAGCGCTCTAATCTCTTTTACGACTGCTCGTCGGCATTGAAACAAATCACAACGATGAACAAGATACATCACGGGCGTCACTGCCGCCAGGAATAAGGCGACTAAGAGTACGACTGGCAGCAATGCAATCTGCTTGATTCGCTCACGATGACTTTCTTTCCACGCAATATCGCCAGTAAATCCCACCAACGGGCCCTGAAAGGGGATGCCTAAACTTAATTCCGCCAGCCTCCGCCTTGCCGATGCGAGATGGGCTGCGTGTGACTGAGCGATACAAACGCTCTCTTTTTCATTCATTTCAATTTACCAGGCGAAACCGATTTAAAGTATTCTGTCCTATTAATATTATGAGACCTTATTCAACCTAGATACCCCATCACTGATAGTACGCAAAGCGTCGGCGGAGTGCACAATCTACTAAAGAGAGCGACCGGTCTGCCGTATTCATCAAACCTATGATATAGACGTTTTCTGGAACATGAAAATTCTCTGCATTCCAGATCGCCTCATCACGAAACAAAACCTGACCACCCAACAAACAACGATTTCGCCACTGTTCTATAGTTGCAAACTTAGGTTCAACAAAAAATTTTCCGCAGAATCTACTCATGACATCCCTCGTTTTATACTGCTTATATATATTTCAATTTAGTCATTAAGGATGTACTCACTAAACTCTTTGCTCTTCATCGTATAGTTGCAACTCACACGTTCATTGCCTCTATAGTTCCTACAGCCCCAAAACTCACCATAAGCACCTGTTCTATACACCATATCAGAACCACACTTTTGGCAAACCGGCACTCGGTAGTTACACTCTGGATCAATACACATTTTATAACCATTTTCCACGCTCATCGGTAGATTGCAGTTTCCACACGGCTTTTCTGTATGGGCACAGCGTGGGTAATGGCAGCAACCATAATAACGACCCCATTTCCCACTACGTAGCGTCATGGTGCCCGTATGACACGAACGACAGCTTATTTTTCTGATCAATTTTTGCAACAAAGAAGTTGGAAATTCGTTCTGTTCGATGGGGTATTCCTGCTCAATCAACTCAATCACAAAACGAGAAGCCTTTTCCATGTCAGTAAGTAGATACACTCTATTTTTAGCCCGAGTAAGCGCAACATAAAACAGACGCCGTTCCTCAGCGAATTCAAAAGCTTCTGTCGAAGGTAGCAAGGCATCGACCAGTGGGTGAGTAATTTTTTCAGACGGAAAACCAAACTCACCATCTAGCATATTCATCACAATAACAAAACCAGCCTCTTTCCCTTTTGAACCATGGGCAGACATAACCTTAATATCTAAGTTTGGTGCAAGTTTCTTAAGTCTGTGTAACTTCGGCGCCTGAAATCTAAAACGATTTAATATGAGAACAGAGCTATTGGAAGATGCTATAGAAGCGATTTTGGCTATCACTTCTTCAAGCCGATTTTCTATCTCTGACGATTTCGTTTTTACCAGTGACACAGCAGATTGACTTACTCGTGCATGCGCGGTGATGTCCTTTCTTATCTGCAACGGATTTAACATCACAAAGCGAGAAGCCACATCACCGATACTACTATTAAATCTAAAGCTCTTTTCTAACGTCGTTTTTGCGGTGTCACCAAAAATATTTTCAAACTCTGTTGTATAAGCAATATCGCTCCCGGTGAATCGATAAACAGATTGCCAGTCATCCCCCACACAAAACAGGCTAGCGCTCTTTACCGCATTTCTTAGGGCCTTGATTAACCTTACCCGAGGACCAGCGATATCTTGAAATTCATCAACAAGAATATACTTCCAAGCAGGTTTAAACTCAATCGCCTTATCGATCATCTGCGCAAAATCAATATCATCATTATCAGAAAGATCGGCTTTATAATTATCTATAATTGGCGCTAGAATTTCTAACGCCGCATATACTTGACCTTTTTTTTCACTACCTATCAACCGTTGATGCAAGCGCGCTTCATCGTAACACCCAGATAAATATACCTTCATCACCTGATGCAACACCCTTGAAAAGGCATTCACCATCTTATTTTCTTTTAAAGTCTCCAGCACCGCCTTATCAGGCAGCGGGTTAAACATCACCCCCAAAGCAGAGAGCTTCGCTTCTAATGCACTGAGCAAGACCCCCTCGGCTAACTCATAATGAAACGTCTCCACCAACGTCGTTTCATTCTCACGATGAGTTTCCCGCTTCCACTCCATTCCTTCCAGATATTTTTCTCGATTCACGTACGGGGCTGTATTGGATTCGCGGTCAATACCAAAATGCTCAATATAAATATCGTATTCCGGTAAGAAAAAATCTGGCTTGTATTGCCCATGGATTAGCGTTCGCGTATCGATGGCATACTTATGCTCATATTGATACTCAACCCCCATCTTAAAAAGGAAATTTGCGATATAACACTCTTCAAGACTTTTAAGCATCTCCTGCTTCATCGACACAGTATTGTTAGCATCCAGAAATGCGAAGTAACTTCCTTCATTCTCAAAATCAAAACTACTCGTAACGGAATACATATAGTGATCAAAATAGGTTAACACTTTCCTTCTATACTCAGGAGTGTCCAATAGCGCGTGAAACCACTGATCGATTTGAGCGACTAGTCTCTTTTCATTCTCTTCGTAAGGTGTAATAGAAGGTTTCCCCCCTTCTACCTGCGCAACAATAGAAAGTCCTAATGCATGAAAGGTAGATGCCTTGACGGTATCAATCCCCAGCCGCTCCTTAATCCGCTCATCCATCTCATCTGCCGCCTTACGACCAAATGCCAGCATCAACACATCATTGGGCCGTGCCTTACCACTTTGTATTAAATAACCCACCCGCCCAATCATGACACTTGTTTTGCCTGTGCCAGCCCCCGCAAGTATGAGATTGTTATCCTCATCAATCACGCAGGCATTACGCTGACTCACGGTTAACGGGTTTTTCTCTACTCCATCAAAAAAGCCGGCATAGACCCTCAGCTCTCTGGCCAAATATTTTTCTCTGAGCTTACTTATAACAACCGGGGTTAAATTTGCCATGGCCTCGACAAACTTAAATTGTTCTCTAATCGCTTCATCGTGAACAATGTCAGATCCGGGCACCTCAAAAAACTTATCCTTGACCAAGCTTGCACGATGCATTACCTGCTTGATTTGACTAGTTTTCAGATAACGAGAAGAGACAAAACGATTGATCAAATCCGCCTGCTCGCAGACCTCTTTTGTCACGCTCTGATAAAGCTGTGTGCGAATCGTAAGTAAGCCATTGGTTGCTGATGCCTTATCAAGCCCTGTTAGTGTCACATCCCCACTAGAAGTGCTTAACAGCAACGCACTCGAAAAGAAGCCCGGCCTACAACCATACTCATGCGACAGACACCTATTAATGATGATTAAAGGCTCCTGCTGGAAACGATGCAGAACAATACCATCCGATGAATACACAAGCTGTATAGGCCTACGCCCAAGCAAGCACCCAAACCAAGAAGGTTTGATCTTCGATGAAGCCTGGTCAACAGTCACTTTTTAAACAAGCCCCTCAGCCTATGGTTTAATCAAAACACAAAAACATATGCGCTTTTATGCCTTTTTTATTCGCACCATTTGCTTCTTCATCGGATTGGCTGATACCGGGTCGACCTGCATACCGGCTTCTTCATGCAGCCCTTTTGCATAGCGTTTTGCTTGACCGGTAGCACCAAATATTTTTAGCATTTCATTTAACCTCTACCACCGAATACCCCAACGCCCATTGTGGCCAACTAACCCTATGGGTTCAATGTAAATCATTCACAAAGAGAGATAAGCTTGGCAAAACAGAATCCAGCAGACCACAAGCACCACACCTGAGCGCTCTCTCGACAGTGAATGGCATGTCATCAACCAAGAAAAGCGGGAAGTGCATCAGCAGGTAACGAGCCATTTGAATAGCAATAGACGAACTAAAACCTCACTAAACTAAAAACCGCTAAATTTAATTTTTTCGTAACTATTCAGCATAGTGAAAAATGAAATAGTAACGGATCAAATTGCCGCTGATTTATTCGAATTTTTTCGGACAAATCAGGGGTGAGCTTGAATAGTTACATTTTTTCTTAGGTGGGTTTGGACATCTTGGGACGTCCTAGAATGGTCAAATGGTGCCCAGGGCCGGAATCGAACCGGCACGGCCGTGAAGCCGAGGGATTTTAAGTCCCTTGTGTCTACCAATTTCACCACCTGGGCAA
>QIJH01000173.1 GCA_003232725.1 Chromatiaceae bacterium
AGGCCTTTGAGCCCTATAGCGAGTTGCGGAGCAAATTTTTCGACGGTAGCCGCAATGAGGCTGGCATTTAAATCCTTTAAAAAATAACCACCAAGATTTCGGCCTACGGTGGCAGCCACATTGCGGTTATCATATTTAAAGCTTACCTCAGCCTGCGCGCGCCCAAGAAATAGCGCAGCGGGCTGCAATTTCCACGTCAGTGATTCCAGCTGCTCTGCACGTGGACCAATCGTAGCCAGCGCAGACCGCCCCTGCCAGATAGTGCCATCAAGTTGATAAAACTTTACCGCAGGCAGTTTATCTTTAACCAGCCCATAGAGGCGATCAGCCGGGGTTTGTAGCGCGGCAAACAGCAGATAACTCACCAGTGCTAAAGCACCGTATAACGCAATCTTCTTTTTATTCATCCGGCACCTTTTAATGAAAGGCGCACATTGGCCAAGCCATTATCTTGATGCTGGTCGACGGTGATACTATCAATCGATACCTCATGTTTTGTAGCCAGCGCATCATTTTATCGAAGTTAACGCGTTCAAGACGAATCCTTACCTTGTCGCTGCCATCCGGTTCGACCCTTGTCATCGCGCTACCCAGTCCACTGCGTCTGGCAGTTTGATCGACCCGTGACAAGAGTGATCCGCCGCTATTCGCAACATGCTTCTGGTTACCGCCTTTACGCAGTATCAGCGCTTCTTGCGCCGCTGATTCCATCCATTGACTCACCACACGCTGCTCACTCACCGCCTCGCGCATGCGTTCTACATCATCCACAAATGAGAGCCAGCTACCAATCAACAACGCCATGATTAACAGGCCACCGCCAGCCACAACAATGATGCGCTCACGAGGGCTCAGTGTTGCGAACCACGCCTTCATGCCCCTTTACCTTTTAGTTGCAGACGTGCTTCAACGCGATTATCGCGCGAAGTCGCAGAAAGAATCTCTACCTGCAAGCCTGCGTCTTTAATCATCTGCTGCTTCAATTGATCAAGCACCTGAATATCGGCAATCGCCAGTGCCATATCGAGCTGCCCATTGCGATAGCTTATCCGTTGCAACTGTAGCCCATCGGCTGCTTTCAGCGCATCACCTACTGATGACAACATCACTAATAGCCCATCATCACTCGAGCCACCGCCACCGCGTAGTTTTTTAAGGCACTGTGTCATCTGCGCCTTTGCGTTGACAATCCGCTTTGCACCGGGGCAGGACGCAAGATAGGTCTGCTCAATATGTTTTTTCAGTGCCGCCTGCTCGCCGCGCAGCTCAAAATAGTCGGCCACCGTCATGCTACCCGAAAAAAACACCAATGCTATTAACATTGCAGCTGCAGCACGCCATGGGCGTAACAGTTTGCCTATCTGGTCTCGGCGGCTATATTGTCCCTGCAGTAGATTCAATGCCTGCTTTTCATCCAGCCCCTGCGCAAACAGTGCCAGCGCATCGACAGCTTCATCTTCATCACTAATCACTAAATCAAATTCACTCAGCTGTTCAGTCAGCACCAGGTCATCAGCCGATTCAATACTACTCAGCAAACGTAATTGTTCCGGCGCATCCGCCGCTTGTTCACACGCCTGTAGCGCACTGCGCAGCATCAACATCAAATTATCGCAATCCACCGCGAAGCCCCGGTTATGGTCTGTGCTCAGCAACGCGGTGTTATCCTCTAACAACAGTGTCCACTGCGGTGAATCAGAAACAGGCAGGCAACAGAGGTCGGCAACAATCATATGCGGCTCAACACCATGGGTGCGTAGCAACTCAAGCCACTGCACCATCTTCTGATGCTCGACCACCACGGTGGCCACCTGCCCGGCAGCATTGGGTGAACCAATCACAAAATGGAGCTGCTCAACATCGCTCGCCAGTTGGTCTTCAATAATATAAGGCACTGCGCTCAGAATACGCTGGCGGTTACGACTCGGCACGGAAGCTGACATCAGCGATAGTTCGGTTGCAGGTACAATCACGATGATGCGACAACCACTCGCCAGTGCAGCAAGCTCACTTAACGCAGTCTCTTGCGATGCTGCATGTGTGCCATCTTCTGCAACCAGCAGCGTACGCAGCGAAGACGCGCTGTCACTTGTCAACCGAATATAAAGCTTTGACTGCATTAATAGACACCCTGTGCGCGCATCGCTACTTCCACTTTCCCTTTATCATCTCTCACCACCAAACTATACAGGCTTGTGCGGCCGCGCCCAAATTCAGACTCGGCGTTTATTATAAAGTAATTTGTCTGCACACTGAGACCTTGATTACCACTCAATCGTCCGGCAACAGCTGCATGGCCAGTAAAATCGCCCACCGTCGCAAAACCATCTGGCGTTCGGGCATCAATCAAGTCATCCGCTTCCGACTGGGTTAAGCCGTTCACAACAGCCATTAATACTTCGGCGCTGGCGGTATTAACATTGATAGCGGTATATTCTGGCAGTACCGTGACATGTGGCCATAACGTATCGTAAATCTCACGAGAGATCCCATTGATCAATAACAACTCGCTGCTGCTCGCCATCATTGCATTAGGGGTACGATAAGGAAGCTCAAGCCCCAGATATGAGAAATCTTCTGCGCCACCTGGGATGCTGACGTTCGCGTCTTCATCAATCCAGTCTATGATCGCAAAACGCAGATTTTCATCAAGGCCTAACTGTAGCAGCAGACGTTGCAGCCGATCCATATCCAGCTGACTCGGCAGCTTGTCTTTCATCAGGTTATTAAGATTAAAACGCCCCTGCAGATCTTCAATCTGCCCAGCAACACGCCCACCTTCAACATCAATCGGTGGCAACATTGTCGCCCAATCCTCCGCCAGATGATCGACCTGATTATCCTGCCGGTCTCGTACCAGCACCTGCTTACCCCACTCTTCTGCCCCCAGAGCAAACAGATAGGCCTGCGACGATTCGACCACATTGGTGGTACGCCGAATATCCAGATGCTGACGCGAGGCCATCGACACCGCCGCAATCGTCGCGATCGCGGTGATTAAGATGGCAGTAATTAGCGCGGCGCCTGACTGTGTCGATCTTCGCCCCATCACGAGCCACCAGCGGTGGTCTGCGCTACCGGCGGAACCCCCGCCACACGAAAGACTCGCCGAATTTCACCCCACTGTTCACTTTCGATAATCAGCTCAATCGCCCTGGGTAATCCTGGCGGTGCGGCAGTTGCCTGAGTTAGATTTCGTACCGGCCATTGACTTTGCCACGCCAACTGATCATCAAGGTATTTAAATGTGATCTGCTCAACCTCCTCAAACAGAGGCCCGGAAGCCGCCTCACTATCCTGCGCACGGTCAAGTACCTGCCAGCTCGCGCGCATCAACTGCTCATCCTCAAGACCATAGGCAATACGCTGTAAATTACTCCGTCTAAAACCAGCGGGATTGCGCCGTCCTGTACGGGTAAACTCCAGCGTTTCATCATCCCCCACCATCGCCAGCTGATTATCACCAAAGTCATCACGAATCGAACGATTCACCGCCTGCTCGATATCACGCTCAAGGATCGCAAATGCAGTCTGCAATGCGGCCAGTTTTACGGAATGTTCATCGCCTTGCTTGCGCATCTTAAGCACAGAGTCAAGACCGCCATAGGCCATCACCGCCACCACTGCAAAGATCGCCATCGCAACCAGTAGCTCTATTAAAGTAAAGCCTGCGCTATATCGGCGCATCATGGCGGTTTACCTAGATATGAAATCACCTTCACGATTGGCCGTTCACTACCCGAATCGGTACGCACTTCCACATCCAGCCGTTTAACACGATCATCAGGGGTATCAATCACAATCGTTCGCCAGTACCAGTCGCGCCCGGCCATCTCGAGATCTCCTTTTTCCTCGCCGGCACTCGGCCAATCAGCGGAGACCTGCACCTCAACTATTTTATTAGTCGCAACCCAGTGACCCAGCGTCTTAGCTTCCAACAGGGTGGCGTTACTGATATTACGGCTCGCCTCGGTAATCACCGCACCGAGGCCAATTGCGATCACGGCTAATGCGACCATTACCTCTAACAGCGTAAAACCGCGTAAGCGTTTAGCATGATGATTGTCATGTTGCTTGCCCATTACTCTCGCTCGATCTCAACCTTGCCGGTAATACCCGCTTTCACCACAAAACGTGCCTCGCCATCTTCATGGCGTAGCTCTGCTTCGAAGGGGCTCATCTCACCGCTCGACAACATGTAGACCCGAGGCCCAATCGCTTGCACCACTTCCCCGTCACCCTCGGATGAGGCCTCGACTTCCTCCTCAAATGTAAACTCATGCCCTTCAAGGTAGAGCTCCAGGTAAATACCGCTGGGCATCTTCCGTTGGCGCAGCATATTGTCATCTTCAGGTGCCTGCCACTGACCGCCTTCGTTCAAAACAAGGAATTGATAACTATCATGCCCGAACTCCAGCGCATGTTCTTTGGCGTGCAACACCGACTCCTGTGCCGCCAACGTCACTAACGCAGCGAGGCGTTGCGCCTCGATCTGAACCTCATCATCCACATCACGATCAAACCCCACCACCACATAGGTGAGGGT
>QIJH01000169.1 GCA_003232725.1 Chromatiaceae bacterium
CAGTTCAAGGCGAAAAATGTGAGTTTACACGTGTAAATGATCATTTTTTAACGCTGAACGGGTGGATTTCATGGGTTAGCTGAGTAGTTACGGAGATTGAAACGATGACAGAATTACCGTGGTTATACGCGGCTATCGCAGCCTATGCGTTTGCTGCTGTTGCAGCGCTGGTGGGTGTTGGACGCCTGGGGAGAACGATGGCGGCTGTTGGCGGGGTCAGTAGCGTCAGTGAGAGCCAGCGCAATAATGAAAAATTGGTGCTTTTGTTGATGACAGCGAGTGTGATTTTGCTGACGATAACGCTCGCTGACCGCTGGCTGCGCATTGGTCATGGCCCGTTTGTTAACCTGTTTGAGTTATTAATCAGCCAGCTCTTTAGCCTCGGCCTCATCTTTACCATCGCTTACTGGCGTATCCCTGTACTACGAACCACATCGGTGGTGGTGTTACCGCTGATGGGAGTGTTAGCTGTGTGGGTGTTGATGATTGAACCGACGGATAGTATCTTTCCGCCAACCTATCACAATTCATGGCTATGGGCGCATGTTGGTTTTGGTAAGTTTTTCCTGGCATTCTGTTTGATTGGCACTGGTTTGGCCGGGGTGATTTTACTGCGTAGCTACGCTATCTTTAAAAACCTGTTTCGTCACCTGCCCGATAACATCATCCTCGATAAACTGGCATGGCGATTCATGCTGCTCGCGCTGGTGTTTGATAGCCTGATGTTGTGTGCTGGTGCCGTCTGGGCGCAGGATGCCTGGGGACGTTACTGGGCATGGGATGCGCTGGAGACATCATCATTTCTTAACTGGCTGCTGTTAGGCGCATCGATTCATGCGCGCACAACCTATAATATGCCAATACGGTTAGGGGCTGTTTTGATTATCAGTGTCTTAGTGTTTGCATTTGTCACTTATTTTGGTACCCCTTTCCTTAGTGAAGCGGCGCACAAAGGTGTGATTTAGCGGAGTCGATGGCGGCGTGGATAAGAAAAAAAACAGTAATGAATCGACGGTCACAACCCTTTCTCTATTAATGGTTGGGATTGTCAGTGCTGCGATTGTGATGCTGATGATGCAGGATGACCCAGGCAAGACCGGTGCATCAATCACGCTGGAAGCGTTACAGACATCAGCGCTCGCACAACCGCCATCGAACGCCCTGCATGATGCGATGCTTTCGGCCAACATCGCAACGCCAGCGGTTGTTGCAGATGATGCATCACTCGTTGAATCACATAGACCTGTACCGCAAGTAGTTGCACCGCAAACAGAAGAAGAGAAACGCATGGCTGAAATTACCACCCGTTTTGAACAGGCCATTGTGATGTTGCATGCCAAACAATATGAGCATGCCGCGACCGCATTGCATCGAGTGATGATATTGGCGCCTAGAATGCCTGAAGTCTATGTGAATATGGGGTATGCAAAATTAGGTCAGGAATTACCCAATGAGGCGCTGGTCTTTTTTGAAACTGCAACGCAAATAAAACCGGGGCAGGCGAATGCCTATTGGGGAATGGCAGTTGCGTTGGAAAGTAGTGGTGATCTTGCGGGTGCTTTAGGTGCCATGCGTACTTTTTTACACCTCTCATCCGGTGATGATAATTTTGCACGACGCGCACGCTCAGCACTATGGGAGTGGGAAGAGGCACTCGCACGCGGGCCGCTGCCTGAAGCAGAAAAAGAGTTTCTTGAACGTGGCGCGTTGCAGTGGGAGTCTCGCAATATGCCGCGTGATGATGCCGATAGTGGAGAGCAAGCACTGCAAGTGCAACCGCTTCAATAATAGAGTGCTACTGAATGAAACGCCTGACGATAATATTATTAACACTGATGTTTGTTAGCTTTAACGCTCAGGTAATCGCTGCACCGTTGCAGCAAACCTTTCAAAAGGATCGGCACTATAAAGAGATTAATGGCGCGCAATCGACTTACCAGGGCGAGAAGGTCGAAGTGCTGGAGCTATTATGGTACGGCTGTCAAACCTGTTATGTGATCCAGGGGGGTCTCGAGAACTGGGTGGCAGGTGCTGGCAATGCCATTAATTATCGCCGCATGCCAGCAGTCGTACACGACAATATGATGCTGCTTGCGCGCGCCTTTTATGCGGCGGAAGTACTGGGGGTGATGAGCAAAATAGATAAACCGCTATTTTCTGCGATTCATGAATCGCGTCGTCAGCTGGTAACAGAAGAGGCCGTGGCTGAGTTTTTTGCGGAGCAAGGGGTTGCAGAAAAAGATTTTACGCGCGCCCTGAATAGCGCATACGTCAACGGTAAAATTCGCCGTTCACGGATCATGAGCCAGCGTTATGGCATACAGGGTGCGCCATCCATTATTGTTGATAGTCAGTACCTGGTTGACCCTTCCCTGGTGCGTAGCCCAGAAGAGTTTATTGATGTGGTTGATTTCCTGGTGAATAAGGTTAGGTCGACTGTCAGAAGAGAGTGATCTTGCTTGGGGACGAATTGCCCCAAAGTAGAGGAGTGTAAAGTATGATTGAATACCACAAATTTTATAAATCGCTCAAGCACCTGGAACTGCAGAATGAAAACTACCGGACCCTGGATAGTAGTCTACCTGATCTGATTCAGGAAGCCGTCGCAGAGTCTGTGATACAGCGCTTTGAAATCTGTTACGACTGCATGTGGAAAGTGCTTAAGCGTTACCTGGTAGATGAACTTGGTTTGCCGGATGTGCCCAATAGTCCTAAGCCTGTACTCAAACTCGCCAACGAAAATAATCTTTTTTTATCGCCAGTTGAGCAATGGCTCGATTATGCCAATGTACGGGTTGCAACCTGGCATGATTATAGTGGTGAAAAGGCTCAGTTAGCATTGAAGAAAATGAATGCCTTCATTGTTGATGCAATTGAGTTGTACCAGAGGATGAGTGGTGAGAGATGGTGCTAGATGGTGATGTTGATATCACACCCCAACAGCGCGAGATTATTTTAGCGCTGTTTGGTAGCCATCTGCCCAACACTAAAGTCTGGGTGTATGGTTCACGGGTAAAAGGTTCTGCCAGACCGAATTCAGACCTGGACATGGTAGTATTCGCTTCTCCAGGACAATCAACGAGCGTGTTCCTTTTGAAAGAAGCGCTAGATGAGAGCGATTTGCCATTCAGGATAGATCTGTTTGTCTGGGATGAAGTACCAGAGCAGTTTCGCAAAAACATAGCAGTGGAGCACTGTGTCCTGGTCGGGGCATAATGCTGTTTGAATGTCGCTTTATGTTACTTGCTTAAACTTGCTTGTACAGCAGGTATTTGTATGCTGTGGACATGAACAAATAACCCAGTCCTTGAATACACAAGCGCTTTCTACAGCGCGTGGTGATGGGTTAATTTAAAATGCTATCACTGACTCAATCGACATCTTTTAAAAGGGTTTGCTGGTGAGCAAACCAACCAATCTGCCAGTGGTGCTCCTGCCTTCAATTTTAAAAGGTGGCAACGAGCTATCTATTTTGGCTTGCTGGTATCAGGCAAGCATTTTCCCGGTGATGAATCGAGTCGCTCTATATGAGAGTTCTACTGAATATTGGTTTTTCAGGGGCGGTTATTTATGCATACAAAGTCTAGTTTCTTTTATTCAGGCCGGGAGTATGACCACCAGGATCACCTATCCTGGCAATGGCGAAGTCTGCTACCAATACGACCCCGATGGCCGCCTCACCCGCATTGGCTGCTTTCATGCCAACACCGCCGCACAATGCAGGGGAGTGTCGCGCCCCGAATTCTCATCGTAAGATTTCCCAGATTATTCATCATATGATTTGGCAGTTTTACGATGGTTTTACCACGATTCCGTCATAACAAACTTTTCTTTTACCACTTTACAATCCGACGTTTTTTCAAGCGGCGTCACTCACATACTAATACCGGTTATTTATCGACTCGATCATCACAGCATGTATAGCTTTACTATTAACAAATAGCAAGCCACCTCACATGAAATGTAAACC
>QIJH01000211.1 GCA_003232725.1 Chromatiaceae bacterium
ACTACACCAGTAAAACGTTTCGACAGCAGGTCTGGCGTTATCAAATCAAGCAAAGTATGAGTCGTCGAGGGAATTGCTGGGACAATGCACCGATGGGGCGCTTTTTCAGGAGCCTGAAGACTGAAAACATGCCAAAAAAAGGCTATCCAAACGAATTTACGGCACGTGAAAAAGTGCGCGACTATATTCACCTGTATTACAACTCAGTGCGGCCACATACTCATAATATTGGGCTGGCTCCGGTTGAGAAAGAAGCATATTTTAGAAAGTGCCTCTAACAAGTGACTATGGCGTCAATAGTTAATTTTCAACATATTCTAGGACTAAATAAATGTTAGCGGGTGTTATTTTTAGAATGTTGGGGGCGATGGGCTTCTTTAAATCTGGATGTCTTATTACTATTTCTCGTTAGAAAGGTACTGTGGCGGCGTTAATCAGTCGTGGGTGCCATGTAACATTATGTTTAATATGGAAATATGAAGTTTTGATGTAATTCTACAACTTGCATCTACTGCACGCATCGTTTAAATTTGCGGGTTCCCGCTGTCATCCTGCCAGTCGTTTTTGCCTTTGTGGGGCAATGCGAGTGAGCAATCGGCGTTTTGCTGTATATTAAGGATATATTTTATGAGTGCGATCCCCGAAGAATTTTTGAGTCAAACCGCCCATCTGGAGCAGGACACAGTTTCGCCGCTCCCTAATTCAAAAAAAATCTATATTGAGGGCAGTCGTGCAGATATTCGGGTGCCGATGCGTGAGATTTCGGTGGGGGATACCACCATTAATGGTGGCGTCGAGCCAAATGCAGCGATTCGTGTTTACGACACATCAGGCCCCTATACTGATCCCACCGTTTCAATCGACCCGCGCAAAGGGATGCCGAATGTGCGCAGTGGGTGGATTGAAGAGCGTGCGGATACCGAGCTGCTGACTGACCTGAGTTCTGAGTATGGTCGTCAACGCGCTACGGATGCATCACTGGATCACCTCCGTTTTGACCATATCCGTACCCCTCGTCGCGCAAAGAACGGCCAGAATGTGTCGCAGATGCACTATGCACGTAAAGGTATCATCACGCCGGAAATGGAGTATGTCGCTATCCGCGAAAACATGAAGCTGGACGAGGCGCGTCTCAACGGCGATATTGATGCAGCACTTTTGACACAGCAGCATACGGGCCAGTCGTTTGGTGCTAGTGTGCCGCAAGTGATCACCCCCGAATTTGTGCGCGATGAGATCGCGCGTGGCCGTGCCATTATCCCAGCTAACATCAATCACCCGGAACTGGAGCCGATGATCATCGGGCGTAACTTTCTGGTGAAGATTAATGGCAATCTTGGTAATTCGGCGGTGACATCCGACATTGAATCAGAAGTGGATAAAATGGTATGGGGCATCCGTTGGGGTTCAGATACCATCATGGATCTTTCGACCGGTAAAAATATTCATGAGACCCGCGAGTGGATCGTGCGTAACAGCCCGGTGCCAATTGGAACGGTACCGATCTATCAGGCGCTGGAAAAGGTTAACGGCAAAGCAGAAGACCTTACCTGGGAGATCTTTCGTGATACGTTGATTGAGCAGGCTGAGCAGGGGGTCGATTACTTTACTATCCACGCCGGGGTGTTGTTGCGGCATGTGCCTCTCACTGCCAAACGCCTTACTGGTATTGTTTCGCGCGGTGGTTCGATCATGGCGAAGTGGTGTCTTGCGCACCACCAGGAAAATTTCCTCTATACTCATTTTGAAGAGATTTGCGAAATCATGAAGGCGTATGATGTTTCGTTTTCACTGGGTGATGGTTTGCGTCCGGGTTCAATAGCGGACGCTAATGATGAGGCGCAGTTTGGTGAGTTAGAGGCGCTAGGTGAGCTCACTAAAATCGCATGGAAGCATGATGTGCAGACGATCATAGAAGGGCCGGGCCATGTGCCGATGCACCTGATTAAAGAGAATATGGAAAAGCAGCTTGAGTGTTGTGACGAAGCACCGTTTTATACTCTCGGCCCGCTCACGACCGACATTGCCCCTGGTTATGACCACATCACCTCTGGTATCGGTGCCGCGATGATCGGCTGGTACGGTTGCGCAATGCTCTGTTATGTTACGCCGAAAGAGCACCTTGGGCTGCCCAATCGTGATGATGTAAAAGAAGGGATCATTACATATAAAATTGCAGCACATGCAGCGGATCTTGCCAAAGGACATCCCGGCGCGCAGGTGCGAGATAATGCGTTATCGAAAGCGCGTTTTGAATTCCGTTGGGAAGATCAGTTCAACCTTGGTTTAGACCCAGATCGCGCACGTGAATACCACGATGAAACCATGCCAAAAGATTCCGGTAAAGTTGCTCACTTCTGCTCTATGTGTGGCCCTAATTTCTGCTCAATGAAAATTACCCAGGACGTGCGCGACTACGCCGCGAAACAGGGTGTGACAGAGCAAGAGGCGTTGAAGAAAGGAATGGAAGAGAAGGCTGTGCAGTTTGTTAAGGGTGGGTCGGAGATTTATAAAAAGGCGTGAGTTTATTTAAGGTTTGTGGGCTCTCGCGATCTCTTGTGAGAGTCAATTACAAGTAGAGTGCTATCTGGTGCTTGTTCAGAAGCATGGGGTTGCGACTAAAAAGGCTGTTTGTTGACGCTTGTTTTCTCAAATTTCGCTATCAAATATCTGATATGTGGGTGGTTGTTTTATATATGTCAATACATGGTGGTTTTCAAATTATCCAGTTCGATATGTGGTATCTATCACTTGCATTGCTGAATATAAAAACCAACATAACGAAGGGTGCGAATGATATACCTGTAGCGATTGAGATCCAGGTCTAATTGCACGCCCTATTTGCCCTCTGGTTGTGTTGCAATTCCTTGCAATAGAGCGACTATTACGCGTCATTTCGCCTTGCCATGAGGGAAATATGGCGCACACTTAAACCTAAACTCCAGACGTTACGGGTATAGCAGGGATAACCATACATGATAGTTGATGTGCTTGCCGGGGTGCTAATATTAATTGCGATTTTTTATATTGTCACGCCGCTGTGGATTTATCGGGTACAAAAACTGCCAGCTAGAGTGAGTTTTGAAGCAGTGGATGATAATGAGTTTTTAAGCGATCAAAGCGATAAATTTAGAGCGCTTGATAATAAGCTAAAAGAGATTGGCTTTGAATACATCGGATCATCGACGTTATTAGATAGTCATAGTTCAGCCTGTTTTTCTCTTTATTTTAATGCACAGGCTAATGTAACGGGAATGTTGATCTCTATGAGGAGTGCTGCTGACAATTTCACATATATGGAGTTTTCCCAACTCTACTCTGATGGGACAATGCTGGATGTATCAAATTCCCCAGCTGTCCCGGTGTACCCTAAAATGGATATAAAAATATCCGCCAGGTTTCCTGAAGTGCTTGACGCAGAAAAATTGTACCGTGTTTTTTTGAAACTAAAATCATCATTAAAGAACAACTCATCCTCTATTGGTCACAAGCGAGAGTTTGGCTTCAGAAAAATAGAGGTGTTTATTGCTAAGGAGTCTGATGAGTTAGTTAATCTTGGCTACTGTCAGAGGGCTATTGATTTGGAGGGAAAAAGAAGCCTAACGTTGAAAGGTGCTTGTGTTTTTACATGGAAAAATACTTTTCCTGGGAAGGGTATTTACGACAAATTGGATCAAGCCTATTCTCAAAAATTACTGCTAAATGTATAGTCAAATTCAGGGTCAGATCAATGATCTCAGTGTTGTGGGTTACGGTGTTTTTCAAGGTAGTTGTCGGTGGCCATGCTGTACTAGTGATGAGCTCAAGCCCCTCGGTGTCGCCGATCAGGCGGAGATACTAAACCACCCAGAGCTGTATTCGTTAAGAGCGGTTGTGGTTAGCGTCATGGGAAAAGGCGGGAGTACTTTCGTCAGGTAAGAAAGATTGAGACGAACATAAG
>QIJH01000209.1 GCA_003232725.1 Chromatiaceae bacterium
AGATGGTGGCACGTAAAAAGAGAAAAGCGGGTGGTGCGGTATACATCGTTGATGGTAGTCGTACCCCGTTTTTAAAAGTAAAAGGAGCCCCTGGCCCTTTTCTCGCATCTGATCTTGCCGTTGCGGCAGCGCGACCGCTACTGGCACGTCAGCCATTTGAGATTTCAGCACTGGATGAGGTGATCGTTGGCTGCGTGATGCCAACCCCGGATGAGGTGAATATTGCACGCATCATCGCGCTGCGCTTAGGTTGCGATGAAAGTTTGCCCGCGTGGACAGTGCAACGTAACTGCGCTTCTGGTCTGCAGGCACTCGACTGTGCTTATCAAAATATTAAAGATGGTCGTTCTGATCTGGTATTGGCAGGGGGCGCTGAATCGATGAGCCATGCGCCAGTACTGTTAAATGATAAAATGATTGGTTGGCTTGGCGAATGGGCGGGTGCAAAAAAACTGGCGCAAAAAATAAAGACATTAGGAAAACTGCGCGGTGGCCACCTGAAACCGATCATCGGGCTATTGCGTGGCCTGAGTGATCCCGTAATTGGCCTCTCAATGGGACAGACCGCAGAAAACCTTGCCTACCGCTTTGGTATTAGTCGAGAAACAATGGATGCCTTTGCCGTTGATAGCCATCAACGATTGATTGCTGCACAAGAGGGTGGTTATCTTGATGATGAAATCGAAGCCGTCTATGACAGTCGCGGTAATAGCTATCAGCATGATGATGGCGCGCGCGCGGATAGCTCGGTCGATAAGCTTGGTAAATTACGCCCGGTGTTTGATCGCAAGTTTGGTAAAGGGTAACAGTGCACAGATCACCGATGGTGCCGCAATGTTACTGCTGGCCAGTGAACATGCCGTTGAGAAATATGACCTGAAAGTGATGGGACATATCGTCGATAGTGAATGGGCCGGGCTTGATCCCGCACAGATGGGACTCGGCCCCGTACATGCGATGGCGCCGATCCTTAAACGCCAGAAGATGGCGTTACTGGGAAGTCAACGAAGCCTTCGCTACCCAGGTGCTCGCCTGTGTTGAGGCATGGCAGGATGAAGATTACTGCAAAAACGAATTAGGGTTAAAAGAGCCACTCGGTAAGATTGACCATGCACGGCTGAACGTTGATGGGGGTGGTGTTAGCCTTGGTCATCCGGTTGGTGCCAGTGGCGCGCGCATTGTGCTGCATATATTAAATATTCTGGAACGCAATGATGCACAGTATGGCATGGCCAGCCTCTGCATTGGTGGCGGGCAGGGCGGTGCAATGTTAGTCAGCCGAGATCTTAAAGAGGATGTCAGCGGGGATAAAGGATAAATAACGATGACAGAAAATAAGCATTGGCGAACAGAGCGTGATGCCGACGGTATCGCATGGTTGCACTTTGATATGGCAGAGACCAGCACCAATGTGCTCTCGGTTGAAACCATTGCCGAGTTCGATGCGCACTTGCGTGAGATCGAATCAAAGCCGCCCAAAGGACTGGTGATTTTATCAGATAAAAAGAATGGTTTCATTGCAGGTGCCGACATCAAAGGCTTTACCAGCATGGAAAGCGTGGAGCAGGCAGCGGAGTTTATGCGTGGCATGCATACTGTGTTAAACCGGCTCGAAGCTTTCTCATTTCCAACCGTTAGCTTGATTCGTGGCTTTTGTCTCGGCGGCGGCATGGAACTGGCATTGGCAACGCGTTATCGCATCGCCGATGAAGACCCCCAAACGCGCCTTGGCCTGCCGGAAGTGAGACTCGGCATCCATCCCGGTTTTGGCGGTACCGTGCGTGCGCCACGTCTTGTCGGTGCACCCGCCGCAATGGATATGATGCTAAGCGGACGTACGCTGAGTGCACGTGCTGCAAAAAAAATTGGCTTGATTGATTACGCCGTACCAGAGAGGCAATTGTTGCGTGCAGCAAAGATGATGATAGTTGAAGTACCGGCACCCGCTCGTCCTGATCGCCTGGCACGTCTTTCGAATCACCCATTAGTACGCCCACTATTAGCGAAATACCTAAAACGCACCGTTGCTAAAAAAGCCAATCCCGACCACTATCCAGCCCCTTACGCCATGATTGATCTGTGGTCAAAATATTTCGACAATCCAAACAAGATGTATGCCGAAGAAGCGCTCTCGGTTGCCAATCTAGTGGTGGGTGATACCGCGCAAAACCTGATTCGTGTTTTCTTTTTGCAGGAAGAGATGAAGGCGTTAGGACGTAAAAATAAATTCCATGCCGATCGCGTTCACGTCGTTGGTGCCGGTGTCATGGGTGGCGATATTGCGGCGTGGTGTGCGCTGCGCGGCCTGCATGTTACCTTGCAGGATCAATCACCAGAACGTATTGCACCCGCAATGAAACGTGCCCACGCACTATTTAAAAAGAAACTACGTCAACCGCGCCTGATACAGGCAGCAATGGATCGACTCATGCCGGATGTAAAAGGTACCGGTGTTGAACGTGCTGATATCATCATCGAGGCGATCTTTGAAAATGCAGAGGCCAAGCAAAATCTATATCGTTTACTTGAACCTCGCATGAAACCAACCGCACTGTTAACCACCAACACATCGTCCATTCCTTTAGAGGTATTGAGCGAAGTGCTGAAAGACCCCAAACGTTTGGTTGGCTTGCATTTCTTTAACCCGGTGGCACAGATGCAGCTGGTTGAAATCGTCAAAGGAAAACAGACCAGTCAATCGGTCGCCAATCAGGCCGCCGCCTTTGCACGCCAGATTGATCGCCTGCCACTACCGGTTAAAAGTGGCCCAGGGTTTCTGGTTAACAGGGTTTTGATGCCTTATCTATTAGAAGCCGTTGTGCTGGAGAGCGAAGGGGTTCGCCCTGAATTAATCGATAAAGCAGCGACTGACTTTGGCATGCCGATAGGACCGATTGAATTGGCCGACACGGTTGGGCTCGACATCTGCCTGGCCGTTGCTGAGACCCTGGCAGAGAGCCTTGAGGTTGAAGTGCCCGCAAAATTACGCTCGATGGTGAGCCGCGGTGACCTTGGTCGCAAGAGTGGCAAAGGGTTCTACAGCTACAGCAAAGGTAAGCCAGAGAAGGCCAAGTGTGAAGGTGAAAGTATGCCGGCCGATCTGGCCGACCGCATGATGTTCCGCATGCTCAATGAATCAATGGCCTGCCTACGTGAAGGGGTTGTTGAAAATGGTGACCTGCTAGATGCCGGCGTGATCTTCGGCACGGGTTTCGCCCCGTTTCGTGGCGGTCCAATGCACCACATCCACACCACTGGCAGTCAATCGATGAAAAACAGAATGGATGATTTAAGCCAAAAATACGATGGCCGCTTTGAACCTGATGAGGCCTGGGGAAGCTTATAGCGCCTTTCAGTTTTGTCTGCCCAGCTAATTGGGTATATACGTTACGCTGCTGTCTTCATCGATGGTATCAGTGTAACGCGCATTTGATCGTTTATTGATTTTTGTCTACAGTGAGCACTATGACAAACACAACCTCACAAATCATCACCCCCGGGCAAGCTGGCACATTGACAGGTCTGTTGCGTGAACGCATCAAACGCACCCCTCAAAACGTTGCATACCGCTATTATATCAACCATGAAAATCGCTGGGTCAGGCTTACCTGGCATGAGATGGGGCGCCGTGTGATTAAATGGCAGATTGCGTTAAGAAGTGAGGGATTGCAACCCGGCGAGCGAGTCGCCATCATGTTGCGCAATAGTGTTCAATGGGTCGCATTTGAACAAGCAGCACTTGGACTAGGACTGGTGGTGGTACCACTTTACGTCAACGATCGTCCCGATAATATCCTCTACATCTTGCAAGATACCGACTCAAAGGTACTGCTGCTTGAAGGCCATGAACAGTGGCATCAATTTTCATCCGTCATCAATCAAGCAAAAAATTTAAAACGGGTGGTGAGTCTGCATCCCACCATCAATGAAAAAACGCATCCATTAGTCCGCGCTAAAGAGGCGTGGTTACCGAGCGATGTGATGACCAGTGGTGAAGTGCTTGAGACCATCGATGCGGATCCAAACGCACTCGCCACCATTGTCTACACCTCTGGCACCTCCGGTCGCCCCAAAGGGGTGATGTTGAGCCACCATAATATTCTGTGGAATGCACATGCGGGATTAAACGTAGTGGCGATTAGTCAGGATGATCTGTTTCTCTCTTTTCTGCCGCTCTCTCATATGTTTGAACGTACCGCAGGATATTATTTACCGATGATGGCGGGTGCCACGGTTGCCTATTCACGTTCAATTACACTGCTGGCTGAAGACCTTGAAATCATTAAACCTACTGCATTGATTTCTGTGCCACGCATCTTCGAACGTGTACAGGGCAAGGTTTTGGCGCAATTAGAACAGCGCCCACCACTGGCACAAAAACTATTTCGTAACGCCATGAAAGTGGGTTGGAACTATTTCAACTATCAACAGGGGCGCACTGAGTGGCAGCCGATGTTTCTGCTATGGCCACTATTAAAGAAGCTGGTTGCGGATAAAGTAATGGACAAGCTGGGCGGGCGCATTCGCTTCACTGTGTGTGGTGGTGCACCGCTTTCGGATGGCGTTTCCAAAATGTTTATTGGCCTCGGCCTGCCCATGATCCAAGGGTATGGCCTGACTGAAACCAGCCCGGTGATTAGCTGTAATAAAATCGAAAAGAATGATCCGCTGAGTGTTGGCCCACTGCTTAAAGATGTTGAAGCAAAAATCACTGAAAACGGTGAGTTGCTTATTCGCAGCCCCGGTGTCATGCATGGGTACTGGAATAACCAGCAAGGGACTGATGAAGTAATCAAGGATGGCTGGTTTCATAC
>QIJH01000093.1 GCA_003232725.1 Chromatiaceae bacterium
CAACAAATGGAAAGAGTCCTTTGGCTTGCTGTTGTGGGTGATTAGCAATATGGGCTGTTTTAGCCTGAGCAATACGCTTTTTGATACTGGTATGTTTTGATGCTTCTGGCGTCTTTGCCATTTTTGCACGGACTGGGTTTAGGTCTACATACGCCAGGCAGGCAATGAGAGCCGCTTCTCCCCGAGAATGAAGCGGGATACCCAATCCAACAGGGCCTGTGATTTAAAACGCCCTTCCCAGAAGCGTCCGGTGCATTCATCTTCTGCATTGGCCTGTCGTGCAATGCCTTCATTTAAGACCCGCATAAACCAGCTGATATCCATTAGGCGGGAACGCCAGGTCTCAACGCATTCACTGAGGGCCGTTGATTCAGCGGCACTGAGTTTTTCACCGCACTGATAACGCTGTGAGAGAAAATTCCCTGAGAAGAGCTGATGCCATTGTTCGATCACTTCATGCGCGCTCCATTCCGTTGCAAGGGATTGATCTATGTGTAATACCACATGATAGTGATTTGACATGACCGCATATCCGCAAAGGTCAATGGCAAAAATTTCTGCAAGTTCATGCCGGCGGTCCTCGATCCATTGGCGGCGATGTTCAAAGCTACGTGAGGTTGTTGAATCTTTTCCGCATAAAAATGCTCTGCGGAGAGCCTGCCCCACGAAGTGTTTTGGGTACGCAACGGGAGACACAATGATAATAAGGGGTGCTCGCCAGCGAGATCTGAGAACAGCGGGGTTTGGGCATTGGTCACTCCTTGACGCAATGAATCGTTTAAAGCTCCTGTGGTGAAACTTATAACTAGACAGCTATATTGTCAACCTTTATGATGGGTGTCTTCTTTAGTCTGTTCTTTAGTCTTTTAGTCGGGTGTCGTCTTTAGTCGCTTAGTCGCCTCTATTAACTCATGAACGCGCAGCTTAAATTCCAAATCCGCCACATCAGCGTTGTCAATTTTGGCAATAGTCCTGCTATTACCTGCTATTGACGCCTTGATGTAACAAATTTTGAATTCAATCTGCCACGTCCAGAATTAATAGAGGTGCCCTGAAGAAAATGCATTAGCTTAGCTGCTACATCCCTCTAATATTCATATTTCAATATAAGCATGAGATGTTTTTCAACTGAGTACCTAATCTGGCTATCCGAACACTACCCGGGACACAATACTTAATTCGATGAAATTTATCGACATCCCATCCTGCCAACTTCAACGTAGAATGCCTACTAATCCCAACACCCAAAGGCATACAAATCCAATACCAATAAGACACTATGACACCACTAATCTTGAATGAGTTTAAACATCAGCGCCTTTCAATTATTATTACCCCATCACAGCAACAATACCGGGCAGGAGGATTCAAAGATGATCAAGGCAATATTACGTTGGATTTTAAAGAAGCTATATAAGGTTGAAGTGCACGGAATCGAACATTTAAAACAGAAAAACGAACGGTTGCTGGTAGTTGCGAACCACACTTCATTCCTGGATGCCTTTTTGCTCTACGCCTACCTGCCGATTCCGACCACCTTTGCGATCAACACCTATACCGCTCACAGCTTGATTGGCCGCATTGCTAGTAAACTGGTTAACCTCTTCCCGCTTGACCCCGCTAACCCGCTCTCGATTCGCTCGCTGATCCGTCGTGTTGAACAAGGCGGCTGCGTGGTGATTTTTCCTGAAGGGCGCATTACTCGTACGGGAGCGTTAATGAAGGTCTACCACGGCCCCGGCCTGGTGGCCGACCGTGCCAATGCAACGGTATTGCCGATCCGCATCGACGGCGCGCAGTACACCCCCTTCTCTCGTCTGCGCGGCCGCGTTCGGTTGAGCTGGTTTCCAAAAATCACCCTCACCATACAGCCACCACGTAAGCTGCATGTCGATGAATCACTGCGTGGCCGTGCCCGCCGTACGGCAGCGGGACAGCAGTTGACTGAATTAATGACAACCATGATGTTCGAAACTGCCAACAGAGAGCAGACACTGGTGGAACGTTTACTGGATGCGCGCACCATTCACGGTGGCAAACACATCGTGGCTGAAGATACTGAACGCAGCCCTCTGAGTTATAACGAACTGATTACGCGCTCGGTAATCCTCGGGCGTAAAATCACTCAACAGTGTCAGCGCGATGAATTTGTCGGCCTACTACTGCCGAGCACCTTAACCACCGTGAGCCTCTTTTGGGGACTACAGTTTTATGGCCAGACACCGGCGATGCTTAACTACACCGCTGGGGCGCAGGGGATGGTGGCGGCGTGCGAAACGGCGCAGTTAAAACACGTGATCACATCACGCCGCTTTATCAAGCTGGCCAAACTGGAACAGGTCGCTGAAACACTGGCAGATCATGTTGAATTGGTTTACCTGGAAGATGTTGCCATCACGATTAGCGGGGTTGATAAAGTGATCGGGCTCATCACCAGTCGTAGTGATCATCTGTTATCAAATCTCACAACACGTAGTGCCAATGCACCTGCCGTTGTCTTATTTACCTCCGGCTCGGAAGGGACGCCCAAAGGCGTAGTGCTGTCGCACCGCAACCTGCTCTCGAATATCCAACAGCTGACCTCAAGCATCGATTTCAATGCACAGGATATCGCGCTCAATGCACTGCCACTGTTCCATTCGTTTGGATTGAGCGCGGGGATGCTGCTACCGATCACCTCGGGTGTGCGGGTCTTTTTCTATCCATCACCGCTGCACTACCGCGTGGTGCCTGAAGTCGCCTACGACATCAACGCCACCATCCTGTATGGCACCAACACCTTTCTCGCCGGTTATGCTCGCTTTGCCAATCCTTATGATTTTTATAGCATACGTTATGTCTTTGCGGGC
Organism: Chromatiaceae bacterium; assembly: GCA_003232725.1. GTDB lineage: Bacteria > Pseudomonadota > Gammaproteobacteria > SZUA-140 > SZUA-140 > SZUA-76. Next base: position 2,850 of record QIJH01000093.1, read on the forward strand.
GCTGAAAAACTACAAGCAGAGGTACGCCAAACCTGGCAGGATAAATTTGGTGTACGCATCTTTGAGGGTTACGGCGCAACTGAGACCAGTCCAGTGATTGCAGGCAATACCCCGATCGCCAACAAAGCGGGTACCGTTGGCCGCCTGATGCCGGGAATGGATTACCGCTTGAGCGCGGTTGAAGGACTCGATGAAGGGCAACGCCTACAGGTACGCGGCCCCAATGTGATGCTCGGCTATCTGTTGCACAGCAATCCGGGCCAATTAGTACCACCCGCCTCTGAACTCGGTGACGGCTGGTACGACACCGGTGATATCGTCACCATTGATGACGAAGGCTTTGTGCGCATCTGTGGACGCGCCAAACGCTTTGCTAAAATTGCAGGTGAGATGGTTTCACTAACCTCGGTCGAGACCCTAGCAAGCCGTGTTTGGCCCGATGCGGAACATGCCGCAGTGGCAACCCCGGATGCACGTAAAGGGGAGCAGGTGATTTTATTAACGACCGCTGAAAACGCAGGTCGCAGTCGCATTATCACGCAAGCACAAAACGATGGTGTTGCTGAAACAGCAATTCCACGTCAAATCATTCATGTGGCAGCGATACCACTGCTCGGCACCGGTAAGGTTGATTATGTCAGCGCAACCAAAATGGTCGGCACACAATCATGAATCGCGATATCTTCCGTGTATTAACCACGCAGTTTATAACCGCCTTTGCGGACAATGCGGTGCTCTTCACTGCGATCACAATGGTGATGCTGCAGAGCGATATCGATAGTTGGTATATCCCTGCACTACAGGCGTCGTTTCTTGTCGCTTATGTCGTGATCGCACCGTGGGCCGGACGCTTCGCAGATGCACGCCCCAAACCAACAGTGATGTTCGGCGCTAACCTGATCAAGGCAGCCGGTGCAGGCATGTTGCTATTGAATATCGAACCACTCATCGCTTACGCTATGATAGGTCTGGGCGCTGCAATGTATAGCCCCGCCAAATACGGCATCCTGCCAGAACTGGTCCCGGAACTGGTCGATGAAAAACCATTCACTCGTCAAGGCCAACAGCTGGATTGAGAGTTCCACCATTGCGGCCATCCTTGGCGGCTCATTGGTCGGCGCACTGGTCGCAAACCTCTCAATCACCATTGCATTGGTCGCGGTGATTGTGCTCTATCTGATCTCAGCAGGAGTTGCACTCACCATTCGCCACAAGCTGATTGTAGGAAGTGCTGACGGTCCTGCCGTCAAAAAATTTTTCAGCCAGATGCGTGAGCTGTTATCAACCCCACGTGCCCGTTTTGCAACGCTCGGGGTTAGCCTATTCTGGGCAGCGGCAACAGTACTGCGCGTATTACTGGTAGCATGGGCACCGATGGTACTGATAGTCGATTCCACCACCGACATTGCGATGTTAACAATGTTTGTGGCGATCGGCATTGCGATTGGCGCGCTATTGGTGCCACGCCTAATTCCACTCGGCTATCTACGCCGTGCGCGCATTGCCGCCTACCTGATGGGAGCGGTGATCGTGATACTGGCAACCGTTGATACCATTTGGATGGCGCGCGTCGCACTGCTGCTCTCCGGCATCTGCGGCGGGCTATTTGTGGTGCCAATCAACGCCGCACTACAGGAGATTGGCCACAACACCATCGGCAGTGGCCGCGCGGTGGCGATCCAGAATTTCTTCGAGAATTTCGCAATGCTAATCGCCTCAGGGCTCTATGCAGTTGTCGCGGCAAACGGTATCGATCCAGTCACCACCATGGCAGGTCTTGGCCTACTGGTGATCATCGCAACGATCATTGTTTCATGGCAGCTACCGAAAGACAGCGGTGAACTGGTCACCAAGAAAAAAGGTTAGAGATAAATATTGGGCATATTCAACGAAAAGGACCCGAGAAATGGATCGAAATGATTTTCACCCAAAGGGCACCATGTCTGCAGTAGATTCACCCTAAGTCCGACTGGCTCCTAGCTGCGTTTCACAGGCCCAACAAGAGGGAAAGTTCGCTGGATTCTCTTCGCCACAGGCAGGGCAAGTGATAATTTTAAGATGCTCACGTGACGATTCATATTCGGTGATGATTTTCCTCGCAAGCGTTTCATCACGTTCATCAAGCAGATGCAGCTCAGGGTAGGTGTGGGTAAAAGGGATTTCACCAATCGCCCCTTGCAGGTTTTCATTTTTGAGCGTCACCTCAATTCCTGCCTGCTGCAATAGCCCTACCATTAAATAGGCCTCTTGCAGGTTTTCTGCTGAATAAATAAGCACCCTAGCTAGCTCCTTGGTTAACCCGCCTGATGGTGAATGCCTTTCATGATATTAATGGCAGTTCCGCTTCAATCATTACACCAATGGATACAATTCCAAAACATTTCTTTAACGCATTCACGTTATTCACACCTGACACGATCAGGCATTAGCTAACCTGCTAATGTAAAAGCCAAAATGGCCGTAATGCTAAGCATACTAACCACTTTTTTATTCTCATAATTAAGCAACCGGACATTCTAACAAGATTGCCTGTTAATTTTAGTTATAATGGTTTTAATCTACGGTTGTCGTTAAATCAGGAAGAGTTAAAGCGTTTTTCACAAGGAATCTGCACCATGACAAACAAAGAAAATTCACCTACACCGTCATTTAGTAGCAATGTTGATCGCATGGTTGATCATGCCTTTGGCATTTTAAACCTTGATGATGGTACCGCACAGGCAATCAAGGCCTGTAACTCGGTGTTGCAGGTAAAGTTCCCGGTGAAGATTCGCGGTGAGATCGAAACCTTCACCGGTTGGCGCGCCGTCCATAGTACACATCGCCTACCGGCAAAAGGCGGTATTCGATTTGCCCCCTTCTCAGACCAAGATGAAGTAGAAGCACTGGCCGCATTGATGACTTATAAATGCGCCCTAGTTGATGTCCCCTTCGGTGGCTCAAAAGGGGCACTGCTCATTGACCCTTCCAAATACTCACGGGATGAGATGCAGATGATCACCCGTCGTTACACTCTGGAACTAGTACGTAAAGGTTTCCTCAACCCTGCTACCAACGTTCCCGCGCCCGATGTCGGCACTGGCCAACGAGAGATGGCGTGGATTGCCGACACCTACAAACACCTGAACCCGGAAGATATTAACTATCAGGCCTGCGTAACCGGAAAACCAGTCAAACAAGGCGGTATCCGCGGGCGGGTTGAAGCCACCGGGCGTGGCGTTCAATACGCCATTCGTGAATTTTTTCGCCACCCCAAAGATGTCGCATCGGCCAACCTTAGTGCTGGGCTTGGCGGTAAA
>QIJH01000057.1 GCA_003232725.1 Chromatiaceae bacterium
CTTCAGAAAGCACTTCGAATCTTTTTTGCTGGCTATCATCCCCTTTCCAGCCGAGTGATTTTACCGTTCCAGCATTAAATTCCTTAATCCGGTGACGGTGATAATGAATAATGGTCGCTTTTTCAATCAGTTCCATGTTGAAATTCCTATAACAGACAGTAGACAGGGTTAAGCCGCCGCTGCAACCACAATCGCAACATTCACCCCAACAAACCCGACAATAAAGAGTGCTAAAGAGATACGATCAAAAGCACGGGCGCGTTTTACATCACCTTTTGACTCAACGATATGTGTCGAGATTATCGTCGCAAAAATAGTTAATAGAATAGTGACCATCCCGATACCATTGACCATGTCTGTCAGCGTAACACGCCCAATCCCCGGCAATTCGGCAAGATTGATATAAGCGTTTGCCATCGCCGCAAAAAAAGCGCCTACACCCAGGCTGATTCGGTCACCGGCGGCAGGCGCTAATAGAAAAGCGAGAAAAGCGATGCCAACCGCGGCAAACAGCCCCTGAAACATCTTAAAATAGAGCCCCCAGTCAGGACGCTGGATACCTAATGCATAGGTCAACTGCGTATAGACTGCTTTTTCTGCTTCAGGGGCCAATGGATCACCACGGCTACTTTTATAGGCATGAGGTTTATTCACCAGATCACTACTATGAATCATGTAACCTGGCACGTTGACACGCGAGCTATAGGTTGTCTCTTTAAAGTCTGGCACATATTGCAACACTTTCCACTGATGGTCACTCTCTTCCACACGAATGGTTAACTGATGATTATCAAGTGGATAACGTGTGATATCGAACATCTTGGTGATGCGTGCTGCTACCTTGTAAAGAGCATAATGGTTTTCACCTTCACTGGAGGACCTCACCAGTGGCTTTGAAAGTATCTCACCATCGACCACATGAAATGATTCGCCAGGGTTAATATCGTCTCCTGCCCACTTAAACCAGAGGTAGAAATCAACGGTCCATAACGTTTCTTTCGTCGAGATCGTTTCGATACGATCAACATACATACCCACTTCGACTTTATGGCTTTTATATTGCTCACCATTGAAGTATTGATAGTCTGGTGCTGTCTTGCCCTTTTCCGTTTTCTCAGGGTCTATACGCTCCATGTGTCGCACTTCAGATGCTATTTTATCCGCATAAAGGGCACTACTCGCGAGGTATCCCGCCGTCACATAAAAGGCAATCAACAACATTAACCATGGCATTAAAATCAAACGATTATTTTTATTATCACGTTCCATACATTTAAACCCAATCAGTTAGCATAGCGCTAATAAAATTTACATGCCGTAACCATAAAGAATATCCCCAACACACTGGGCCAATAGGCTGCTTGAACAACCAGGCCATCTTTATATTCAAATAACCGCGAGGGTAGCCCCATCGCAAGACGAAAGGCATTAAGTGGTACCATCAAAATACAAAAATAGATCACAAAGAAAAAATACTCCAGATAAAAAATTTCGCCTGATGGGATATTTTTACGGATGTCCAGGTGTGAAAAGACCACGATAAAAAATACCGCGGCACAGATACTCAATACGCGACCAATTTCAATTTCCCTCGGCAACAGTGCGAGTGCAAAAAGAATAATCGCAACGATAATCAGCGGGGTAAGATTGGAAATAAAGGCATCAACAAACACCCGTTGAATGCCTATATGGTAATAGAGCGTCGGCAGTATCTCATGATCAAGGTTTCGCTTAATACCAAAATCTGTATTATGACGTTCTTCACGTAACTCAAAAAAAGTACCCGAAAAATCCCAGCCTGCTAAAAATATCGCCTTATCAAGGCCCGGTAGCAGAGACGCTGCCATGAGTTTGTAGGCATCCAGATCTGGCACTAACACCACCATACGGTCACTTTCAGCAGGTAACAGCTGAAGATTAAGGTGCTCGACCTCAAGCGGATAACGGGAGTAGTCCAAATTAACTCTGAGTGCGGCCTGGAAGCGCCATTGAATGCGCTCTTCACCATTGAGTGTTGAGCGATTTAACTCTGTTTTTTTAAGGTTTTTTGCGCCATCTCATCTGGGTAACCAGCACCATAAGCCTGCCATACACGACCCGCAATCAATAAATTATTAGCGCTCTGAAATTCAATGGTATCGATATAAATGCCGGTAGGGACATAATAGGGTGTTTCAAGCTGGCGCTCCTGACTTCGTATCGTATAGCCATTAACCACCGCTTTAAGCGTCTCTTTATCTGAAATTTTAACGCCCGGCACATTACTGGATGAATAGTAGGTCAATGCCAGATGCCATATTGAACCAATGCCAACCATCAATATAAACGAACATATCACTGTAAATAGCCACACCCTGAAGTGTTCGCCATGGTGTGCTCTAAACAGTAGAAAGGCAGATGCGATCAAAAAAATAACCACTAATAAAATAATTCTGATCTGCTCCTTTCTCAAGATATCAACATCAATCGGTAGATCGTCTTTGATAAACGTGTTTTGTAACGACCAGCCAGAAACCGCTATCGACTCATAAATCAACCATGATGCTTGACCGGTTGTGGTGCTGATATGATCAATCACCCCGCTTTTTCCTTGCAAAATATCTTTAGCGATGATTAAGCGGTTAGCATCGCCCTTCTCTTTTGCCACATCACGAATATTCTTCTTGTTTTGCACATACGCCTGGTTCGGGTGATAAAGATAACCACCGTCACGTGTCGTCAGGGCACCAAAACCACTCGGCCCTAAATCAAGTGATTCAATAATTGTCTGCACCTGGTTCATTGAGATATCAAAGGTGACAACCCCCAGCGGAAGATCAGACTCCAGCTGATAGAATACCGCTGAGTATGTCACCATACTGGTCTTCGCGGCTTTGTCCCAGTAGGGTTCTCCCCAGCGACTGCCTTCTTTCATCGGCAATACATACCAATCATATTCTGATGAGGTGTAGTCATATACCTCATCAAGGCGCTGGTAGATTAGTGCATTATTTTTACTCCTTGTATAATAAGCAGAATAGAGCTTTCTTGACTCATCATAGCCATAAGGGCGAAAGGTGATGGTACCGCCAAAATAGTGCACATTACTCGCCAGTACATCACGCAACAGCGCATGCATCTCTTCCTCAGGCAGCCGCCCTTTACTCAGTTCGCTCGCCAATACCTCGGCAGAGCGCACCACCTTCATCAGCAACAGATCAATCTGAGATACTGCGGCAGAAGTGATCACCATCAGATCATTCTTTGCCGTAGCATTGATCTCATCTTTATGTACAACATGCTGGTATGACAGCCACCATGCACCAGCAAAACTCAGCACAGCCACCAGCACCGCAAAACGGCTCATCCATTGATGCATACTCATCTCACTTAAAATCAACTGCTTGCAGTGCATTCAATAAAATGGATATTCACCGCTTTACTCTTCTATTGTCTCGGCCTGTTCAGCCGTATTAAAATGGCTCTTGCTAATGATTGAGGCACAGCGTGTTGTCTGAATCGCATCAAAAACAGTATCGTCAAGGCCAGAGACAATCTTGCTGGTATTAACACACGCCGCGACATCACCACGCCTTACCTCTGAAAACCAGCGGTATTCATGTATCGTTTCGGGACGTGCCTTTACAACACAGTTGCCCCACTGCACCTTAGCTGCATTTGTGTTGCCTTCTTTGTCATATACATCGGCAAGGAAGCAATAGGCCATGCCGCCACCAATCTGGTTTCCTGGAATACGTTCATCAATCGATATTGCTGTTTTCAGGTACACCTCCGCCTCCACCAATTTGTCTTGTTTAAGCAGTGCCCAGCCAAGATTACGATTCAGTTGATAACGCAAATCCTGATCAGGTATTGGCTGTGCATTAGCACGTTGCAAGCCCATCTGTAGATAGGCCTCTGCCAGTGCCGGATCACTCTTCCTCGTGACCGGGTTAACCCAGTTGATATAGGTGCGCCCAAGATCATTAATCCCCTTAACACCACCCGCCTGTACATTCAGATAATATTGATCAATCGCTTTATTAAGTACTCCCAAAGACTCATAAATACGACCCAACTCTGCATTAAAGGTTGAGTTGCCCGGGTCTATTTCAAGGCCACGAAGAAAGGTTAACTCCGCGTCATTCAGGGCACCCTGGCTATAGGCAGCACGCCCTTGCTCAAGATATACTGTTGTTAAGGAGTTATGCGTGAGATACACCGTTAATAGTAATAGCGCAGCCATCATCAGCATCACTTCACTTTGAAAGCGTGCCGCTATTTTAAAGCGCATCATAAAATCACGCACCTTCTCTTGCCCGCGCTTGGTTAATGCGCCCTGACTCACAATTGCCAGACCACCAATCTGTGCGATCGTAGAGAGTGTTGCTGCCACCGTCAGGCTGCCCACAGAAAGTGCTGCAATAATACTCACCATAAAGCTCGCGCCCAGCGCCAGGGTGCCCAGCGTTAACGCATCCCATAGCCAGTCAACCCGGTCCCACGCATCGACCTTGCGTGCAGGTTTAAATTGCCACCACCAAGCTGCTTCTTCACGTTGGAGTCTGCTGCGCCACTTATCAAGGCTAATGGTATTGGTAATCACAGCCTCCAGCTTTCTAAGGCGGTGATCCAATCCAGAAAGTTTTTCGTCAACTTCAAAAAGACATAGCAGCTCACTACTCTTTTCATTCGGTTTAACATTAAAAGCGGCTTCAACCTCATCACGCGCCAACAGCAGTGATAAAACATCTTCTTTTTTCACCTTAGAACGATCTTTTTCAACTCGCTCAAGCATCTTCTGGTAATACACCAATATTTCAGCAGGCGTACGTTTCACTGCCACACTGTTTTCATCCAGCATTGCCACATCCATATCTGAGATAGCCACGCGTCATCCCTTTATCGTTATAAAATAGTGAGTGAGTACCCAATGGACACTAAGGAAGCGCCCCTTGCTTAGCACTCGTATATTTGCGAATCATAAAAAATGCCGCAATGCTGAGTAGTGCCGCCACAAAGACAAAATCACGCCTTTCCTTCCAGAAAGGGTCACATACGAGCGAAGTCATAAACACCGCTACCATGGCAAACATATACAATTTAAAGTAAATTGAATTCCGGTTATAAAAGCGACGTAATCGGCGTGAACATATTGCTAACACGCCATAGCCAATGATCAAAACTAACAGTCCATCAAACACAAGCCGTATCACCTTTCTATTGGGACAGGCGTACTTGCACAGTACCGGGTACTCTTCTGATAGAGCACTTAGCATGCCATTTCCACTCTTGATAGAAAATTGAGTATCAATAGCCGTTGCGATCGCATCAGCATCTGAATCGACACCTAATATTAGCGGCACAGGCCATAAACCAATACCCGCAAAGTTATTATTAGAATAGATCAGATCATCTTTAAGCTGCTTATACGAGCCTTTAGGGTCCTTTTCATGACCATTTGGTGTTATGACAGGAATAACCTTGCGTAATACCAGCATCCGTTCTTTACCACTGAATTCACGCTCAATTTTACTTCGTGTTGGTGGTAGGTTCATTCAAAAAGACAATCAATGAATCGACATAAACAGGACTATCATCATCTTTCTTTATTAACAGCTCCTTCAGATCCACAAAAAGGTCATCGCTAGTTTCAAGCGCAGAATTTTTTATATCAAGTAATATATTAATTTTAAGCGATCTACCCTGTTTAGCTAACTGAGTATGAAGCTGCTTCACAAATCTTACAATGCTCTTTCTTGCTTCGATAGCGCTATCGGTGTAATGATCAAAGTAAAGCGTGACACCATCCGGCGAAGCGGTAGCACTATTTAGAAAAGGCACATACGCCATGATACCTTCCTGTTGATAGCCGACTTCCAGTTTTAATTGCCGCTCAATTGATGTCACTGCCCGGGTTTGATCGGTATCAGACCAGTTCATCCACTGATCTGAGTAAACCACCAGGTCTACTGCTGTTTTATGGCGATGCGCTTTGTGGATGAAATTTCCAAGTTGCCCTTCACTATTCCAGTGCAATGGTTGTTGAATCTCGCCATGATGATCGATCGTCAGCGCATAGTAGGCGATTCGGTTGATCACACTATAATTGATAGTAGGCAGTACAACTGGCGGTTTTTCTGCTGGATTTTCTATTGGTTTCTCCTCTGCCGACACTGCAGTACCAGCCCCCTGCTTATCATCTTTACCATCATATTTTATCTCGGCCGAGAGCCAGTACGGGTAAAAACCATACACCGTATCTGAAAATTCCTGTGCACATCCGCAATCGTTGTCACCAAAGACAATATCCTTCAGCTGCAATGTTGATGTTTTTCTCGCTTCAGAAACTAACGCCGCGGTGAATACGGGATATGAATCTGCTTCATCACTAATACTACTCTTTGCAAGTACCCCAGCTAAAAAAGCCTCTTGATTGAGATAAGGCACATCAAACATCTGCGCAAGGTTATTTAACAACTCAATATCAGGCAATGTAGATGAGGTACTTTTAGATTTTTCTATTGCACTAGCGAGCTCCTCCTCACTTAGCTGATACCAACTCGATGGTTGCTCAGCGCTTGTTACCTTAACTGCTTGCTCGTTTTTGATAACGGTATTTTTTTTTACAACAGGCTCTGTTTTAACATCGAAACCATGCTCATCCAGCGGGGCACTATCATTAATCGTATTTTCTACCGCGGCCATCAATGCGATCTGTTGATCTAGCTTTTTAACCAGTTCAATCGCAAAGTCTCCATCTGGCAATGTATTTAAATTCTGACAATATTGATAAAGCGCCTCTTGTGTTTTTCCCCATAAAAAACCATCAACCGGCACTTCACTTTTCACTAGGCCAGGCGAAACTAACATATTCAATGCTTGCTGCGTGCGCTTGACACGTGTTTCATCAACCGATATTAAATAGTCACTGTATGTCGCCCAATCGAGTGCAGGCTCACAATTAATATCGGCCTGGGCTTGCTGTGCAGCCGCTCCCGATATCATCAAACACGGTGAAACAGCCAGCATTGTAATCAATCGCCACTTTTGAGCAACGGTTAATAATTTTTTTATTGCGCTGATCATCTCCATCCCTAAAGTGTCTTTCCTTCTTTCCTGAGCTCTTTGGTGACACCTGCCAGCAGATCACTATTGCTAATCGTATCGCACTCTCTGCGTAGTGCACTGAGCGCGCCATACCTGATGACATTAATAATCGCACCACCCGATAACTCATATTTTTCAGCCAACTGCTGAAAACAGACATCTTCATTCATTTTACATTTCCCGTTCAATGCGGCGCGCCATAAACGCCCGCGTTCATCCACATCGGGCATTGAAAAATGTACCAACGACTGAAAACGACGCGCAAAGGCGTCATCGATATTCGCTTTAAGGTTGGTAGCGAGAATCACAACCCCTGAAAAATCTTCGATTCGCTGTAACAGGTATGCTACCTCTTGGTTCGCATAACGATCATTCGAGCTGGAGGTTTGAGTGCGCTTACTAAACAGCGCGTCGGCCTCATCAAAAAATAGAATCCAGTTTTTTCTTTCGGCCTGATTAAACACATTGGCTAAATTCTTTTCAGTTTCACCAATATATTTTGAGACAACCTGCGAGAGGTCAATACGATAAACATCCAGGCCCGTTTCAGCACCCAGCAGTACCGCCGTCATGCTCTTTCCTGTCCCCGGCGGCCCATAAAACAGCGCGCGATAGCCCGGCTTAATAATGCGAGAAAGTCCCCAGCCATCCATAATAGTGCTCTGGTGTTTAATCCATTCACTAATATTAGCCACTTCATCCATCACCTCTGGTGCTAATACAAGGTCATGCCAGTTCAAGCGGCTTTCAATTCGCTTCGCAGGAAAACCATTGCTAAAATCAGGTTTGTGTCGAATCCCAATCGTGCAACGGTTAACCGTCTCTACACTGACCCCCAGTGAGCGACTAAACTGCGGTTCATTAGCTCCTTCATCACCAATCGCCAATAGCGCATGGCTAATAAACGGGTGGTTATCCTCAAAAAAGCACATGATCTCGGCACGTTTGATTAAGTCATCTCCCGCAATCAAAAATGCCGCTGTTTCACAGGTAGGTAAAAAACCACCATGCACTTTCCCTTTCCAGCCACCAAACTCAGCATAGCCTCGTCCTGTTGTGCCATTATTGATTAACAACATATCCAGGGCTTGCGGCCGCAGGTGGGGGGCCAGCGCGGCCATTAACACTAACCGCTCATCAAACTCAAAGGCATATTCACTCACCAGAGCACCATACTGAGATTCAGAGTTCAGCAGTGGTGGTACATGTTGGTAAATTGAGTCGTAGTCACATTCCTGCTCGAAATAGAGCCGGATACGCGTATCTATCACCTGCACCAGCCACTCAATTTCCATCTCAAGTGCGCGCCCATTATTTGATGCCTTTAGCGAATCACTCATCGCCACTCCACATTGATCACATGAGGCATCCATGAATATTTAATCATGGCATAGCTCCACGGAAGGCTGTCTAATAACATGTCATAACTACGCGATTCAATCAGCAGCTGCCACTGATCATTTTTAAACGTTAAGCGTCCCTCACGTGCCAGAAAAGATTCACGCAGCCCCGCCACAGTGGTGTTACCAATCCCTTTCCAGTTGCCAATAACCGCACTTAATAAACCGTTAATCATCTCTTTTTCATCATCAGAGATAAGGGCATCTTTCACCACTGGCTTTGCCGTGGCAATGCCACACATCAATTTATTCAGCACCATCATATATTCGGGAGCTTCAGCGACCCCATCCGCCATATATTGCATGATATGAACCGCGTGGGCACTGGCATGGGCAGAAACAAATTGATTATGCTGCAACAGCTTAAGTCTTTCAAACAGTGTAGGCAGATAGGGCGTAAGCAATACAAGGCCCGCATTGCGAATATAGACCGCATCGCCAATGTTCGCTGGCTTGTTAGCTAGCTCATGCGTACTGCGACTCGTTTTGCTGTCAGCATTACCCTCAGCAGCACTGGTATTTGCATTCGACTTAGCCAATATCTCCTCTTTAAAAAACAGCTGCTTTACTGAATCCAGCACCACATGACTCAGCGCGTCACTCTTTTTTCTCTCAATAAACAGTGCCAGGCGGGGCACGGCAATCTCAGCATCTCGCGAAGAGTGGCTTAATAAATAGTCGGCCAGCAGTTTTATGAATACCGCAGGTGACACAAGCGGGCCAGAGTAGATATACCGACAGCAAAAAACCAACCACTCTTTGCGCTAGTGTCACTATCCATCTCATCCGCAATACCGTTAAACAGTAGTTCAGCATGCGGATAGAGGGAACGGTGCCGTTCACCACCACTCGCTGAGAGAAGGTGTTTGAACTGGGCAGTAGAGACATAACTAATCAGACGACGAACCTTCACCTCATCACCTAACAGGCCTCTCAAGTATGC
>QIJH01000256.1 GCA_003232725.1 Chromatiaceae bacterium
CCTAATTGTAACAATTCATCCCACACATTGCCCGCGGCCTGTCCTTTGATCATACGGTCGATCTGCCCGGCACGATACAAAAAATACCACCATTGCCGTGGCGCGCGCCGAAGGCCCTGTTTAATCAATGGCTTACGTTTTTCCCACACACGTTGATTACGCATCACTAGGTCTGGACTACTACCGCGTGAAACCTCAAAACTCATGCTGGAGAGGGTGCGAATCTCGCGCGCGAGTGCCCATAACACCAAAATGGGTTCAACCCCTTCGCTGCGCAGACCGCTCATCATGCGCGCCACCCGCTCACCGTTACCCGAGAGCGCGGTGTCGACCAGCCCAAAGATATCAAAACGAGCGCTATTCGCGACCGCATCGGCGACCATCTCGGCATCGATCTCGGCCGCGCCGTGGATCAAAAACAACTTATCAATCTCCTGTGCGCAGGCGAGCAGATTTCCTTCTACTCGCTCAGCCAGTACCTGTGCCGCATCGCGTGTTGGACGCAATTGGGTCGCTTTCATCCGCTGGCTGATCCACCCCGGTAGCTCCGCCACCGCCATCGGCCAGATCGGCAGTGCAATACCCGCCGCCGCCACTGTTTTGTACCACTTGGTCTGCTGCGATTTTGTATCGACCTTGCCTGCCACAATCAACAACACATCATCCGTCGCCGGGGCCTCGGCATAGGCGCGCAACGCCTTACCACCAGCGTCCCCCGGCTTGCCTGCCGGCAGACGTAATTCCAGCAATCTTTTTTCAGCAAAGAGTGACATGCCGCTGCTCTGCTGCATCAGGCTATTCCAGTCAAATCCTTTTTCCACCGTCATCACAATCCGTTCATGGCAACCCGCCTCACGCGCATGCTTACGCACCAGATCTGATGCCTCCTGCACCAGCAACGGCTCATCGCCACTGATGATATAGATTGGCGAGAGCCCTTTTTTAAGCTGGCTAGCCAGCTGTTCGGGTCTGATTTTCATCGGCTATGGCACCCTGTCAACGCTACTGCTATCCACATCGTCGCCATCCACAGCCGCTTCATCAGCACCAATTTCATCAACAGTAGGAATGCTCAAGACCTGCAAGCGTCGCATCGCACTCCGCACCGCACTACGGCGCATATCCTGATAGAGCTGCAACTCTTCGGCCTCTTTGGCCAGCACATCTTCACCGCTAAACTCAAAGCTACGCCGCTCGCTTAGCGTCTGTGAAGCCAACACCGGACGCGCAGATGCATCATTCACCGCAAAGGAAACCGCATAGTGCAACTCATACTCCTGCACTCGCCCGCCAGCATCCACCGTTAACACACGACGGTTGAGTTTTTCAGCACCAACGCCAATGATCAGCACTGCGGCACTACGCTCACTCACCACCTCGGTTTGTGTATTACCCAGCGCCTGACGCAACTCACTAACAAACAGATTGCCGCTACTACTTTGAATATAGAGTGACGGCAACGCGAGTTCACCACCAATCGAACCGCGCAGGCGAAAGCCACACCCTTCCAGCACAATCAGACAACTGATAAGAATCAGTAACATCCGTGGAGAAAATGAGTTGTTACGCAGCGCCAGCATCGACTTAGCCAACCGCCACGATGTTCACCAGACGCCCCGGCACCACAATCACTTTTTTGATCACTTTGCCATCGGTAAAACGCTGCACGTTTTCATCGTTGCGTGCCGCTGCTTCAACCACCTCTTTAGTCGCATTAGCGGCAACGGTGATCTTGCCGCGCACCTTACCGTTAACCTGCACCATCATCTCGATTGAATCACGTACCAGCGCAGACTCATCCACCGTCGGCCATGAGGCATTCAATACATCATCGCCATAACCGAGTTCACGCCATAATACATGTGCGATGTGTGGTGCAATTGGCGAGAGCAGGCGCAATACGATACTAAAGCCCTCATCCAGCACTGCATCATGCGCAGCGCCCGGCTGCAGTGTGCCAAGCGCATTCATGATCTTCATACAAGCGGCAACGACTGTATTAAACTGCTGCTTATCAAAATCGTACAGCGCCTGTTTCAATACTTCGTGTACTTCACGTCGCACCGCTTTTTGTGCATCATCCGCATGATCAAAACCGGCGTTTGCTGCCTTGCTCAAGACCGCTTGATTGGCATTGGCGAGATTCCACACTTTTTTAAGAAAACGTGCGGCACCATCAACACCCGAGTCAGACCACTCCAGCGACTGCTCCGGCGGTGCGGCAAACATCATAAAGAGACGTGCGGTATCGGCTCCATACCGCTCAATCAACGCCTGCGGGTCAACCGTGTTGCCTTTTGATTTAGACATCTTCACGCCATCTTTTAACACCATGCCCTGCGTTAACAGGTTTTCAAACGGCTCATCGTTAATCAATGACCTAACATCGGCCGCTCCCGGCATCCCTGCCTCACGCGGCACTAGTACATCCTGTACGTCGCGCATCAATTTATTAAAGAAGCGCGCATACAGCAGATGCAAAATCGCATGTTCAATACCACCGACATACTGATCGACCGGCAACCAGTAGTTGGCGCGCTCATCAAGCATCGCTTTGTCATTATCGGCCGAGCAGTAACGCGCGTAATACCATGACGACTCCATAAAGGTATCGAAGGTATCGGTCTCACGTGCTGCTTTTGCACCACATTCTGGGCATTCGCACTGGTAAAACGAAGGCATCTTTTTGATCGGTGAACCCACGCCGTCCATCTCAACCGCTTCCGGCAGCACCACGGGCAGCTGATCTTCTGGCACTGGCACGGCACCACAGTGGTCGCAGTTAATAATGGGAATCGGTGAACCCCAGTAACGCTGGCGCGACACACCCCAGTCGCGCAGGCGATAGGTGGTACGCCTGGCTCCTTTGTCGTTATCCGTCAGGAATTGAGCGATCGCATCGAACGCCTCTGCTGAGGTCTGGCCAGTAAAATCACCGGAATCAACCAATATACCTTTTTCAGTAAAGGCCGCCTTGCTTAAATCAATTTCACTGCCATCACCCGGTTTAATTGACTGTCTAATCGTCAGGCCGTACTTCTGCGCAAACTCCCAGTCGCGCTGGTCATGCGCGGGTACCGACATCACGGCCCCTTCGCCGTAACCCATCAAGACAAAGTTGGCAGCGAAGATCGGCACCTGTTCACCTGAGATCGGATGGATCGCCATGAGGCCAGTATCGACCCCCTTCTTTTCCATCGTCTCCATCGCCGCCTCAGCGGTCTCCATGCGATTGCATTCATCGATGAAGGTTGCCAGCTTTTCATTGTTTTCAGCGGCTTTGAGCGCCAATGGATGTTGCGCTGCAACAGCCACATAGGTCACGCCCATCAAGGTATCCGGGCGAGTCGTAAAGACCTTCAATGGCTGGCCGTGATTGACCTTGTCCCCCACTAAATTAAAGTGGATTTCAACCCCTTCCGAACGCCCAATCCAGTTACGCTGCATTGTCACCACCTGCTCTGGCCAGCCAGTGAGCTGATCCAGATCATCGAGCAGCTCATCCGCGTAGTCGGTGATTTTCATAAAATATTGCGGAATCTCTTTGCGCTCCACCTGGGTATCGCAGCGCCAACAGCAGCCATCGATCACCTGCTCATTGGCGAGTACCGTCATATCATGCGGGCACCAGTTGACCGGCGCAGTCTTTTTATAGACAACCCCTTTTTCGAACAGTTTGGTGAATAGCCACTGCTCCCAGCGGTAGTAGTCTGGCGAGCAGGTCGCCAGCTCACGATCCCAGTCGTAACCAAAACCGAGGCGCTTAAGTTGATCGCGCATAT
>QIJH01000160.1 GCA_003232725.1 Chromatiaceae bacterium
GCGGCGCATTCGAGTTTGAAACATTCGGCAAAGTGTTCTGAAAAATAACGATTGGCACCACGCAAGCCGATCATAGGGTTCTCTTCTTCAGGTTCAAACTGCTCGCCACCAATCAGCGATGCGTATTCATTTGATTTAAAGTCACTCATGCGCACGATGACAGGTTTCGGATAAAAAGCAGCGGCGATGGTGCTGATCCCTTCGGCAAGGCGTTTGATGTAAAAACTTTTACGATCAGGATAACCAGCACAAATGGTATCGATCTGTTGCTGTGTCACTTTGTTTAACAATTCATATTCAAGCAGCGCACGTGGATGTACGCGAATGGTGTTGTTGATAATAAACTCCAGTCGCGCCAGCCCGACGCCACTGTTTGGCAGGTGCGAAAATTTATACGCCTGCTCGGGGTTGCCAAGATTGAGCATAATATTGGTTTTGGGTTTCCTGAGTGTGCTGAGGTCTATCTCTTCGACCTCAAACTTCTGTTTGCCACGATAGACATAACCGCTATCCCCTTGGGCACACGAGACGGTGACCATCTCGCCGCTGCGCAGTGTTTGCGTGGCATCGCCACAGCCGACAATTGCCGGGATGCCGAGTTCGCGTGCGATGATGGCGGCGTGGCAGGTGCGTCCGCCACGATTGGTGACAAGACCAGCGGCGATTTTCATCACCGGTTCCCAGTCGGGGTCGGTGATGTCGGTTACCAATACCTCACCCGGTTGCAGCTCGCGCATCTGTGACGCTTCGAATATCACACGCGCCTTGCCAGTGGCAATCTTCTGTCCGACGCTTTTGCCCTGAGCAAGTATTTCACCTTCACTTTTGAGAGTGTAGCTGCGGTGTACGTTGAGGTCTCGGTTAGCCTGCACGGTTTCAGGCCGCGCTTGTACAATAAAAATCTCGCCGGTATTGCCATCTTTGGCCCACTCGATATCCATTGGGCGATCAACCCCGGCATGGTTGGTGTAATGTTTTTCGATGATCATTGCATCACGTGCCAGCTGCAGCACCTCGTCATCCGTTAACACAAAGCGCTCTTGCTCTTCACGCAGCACATGTACATTATGGGTTGAGATGCCGGCGGTGGGGTCACCGGAATAGATCATCTTGATCGCCTTTTCACCGAGATGACGTCGCAGGATGGGGCGGTGGCCTTTTTCCAGCGTGGGCTTGAAGACGTAATACTCATCGGGGTTGACGATCCCCTGCACGATATTTTCGCCCAGTCCATAGGCGGCGGTGATGAACACCACATCGCGAAAGCCGCTTTCGGTATCGAGGGTAAAGAGCACACCAGAGGCACCGAGGTCTGCGCGCACCATTTTTTGCACGCCAATCGAGAGTGCCACGTCCATATGGGTAAAACCCTGATGGACGCGGTATGAGATGGCTCGGTCAGTGAAAAGCGAGGCGAACACCTGTTTGCAGGCGAGCAGCAGGTTGTGCGTGCCGCGAATGTTGAGATAGGAGTCCTGTTGGCCTGCAAACGACGCGGTGGGCAGGTCTTCTGCGGTGGCGGAGCTGCGCACCGCGACATCTGTATTGGTGCCGTATTCCTCTTCTAAGCGAGTGTAGGCGTCGCCGATCGCCTGTTCCAGATCTGCTGGCAGCTCGGCGTGGGCGATCCAGGCACGGATACGCGCGCCGGTTTCGGCCAGGGCATCAACATCGTTAGCATCGAGTGTATTGAGCGCGGCTTCGATTTTTTCATGCAGCTCATTGTGCTGAATAAAGTGGCGATAGGCATCTGCGCTGGTGGCAAAACCGTTGGGAATCTTGACGCCTAGTGGGATTAGCGCGTTATACATCTCGCCGAGGGAGGCATTTTTGCCACCCACACGCGGAATATCATTCAGGGTAAGCTCGGAGAAATGGTGTATGTGTTGCATAAACACTCCTGTTACGTCGACGAAAAAGCAATTATTGTGCTAAATAACATACAGTTCGTTCAGTATGCCTGAGTGCGCTATGGCATTGTCAATACTATCGGTTGTTATTGGGGGGGGAACTTTAGGTCGGTGGGAGTGATTTAGCGCAGGCGCTTGAATTTAAAAAAGCTGCCCCTATGTTATCCACGGGCACATCCCTTTATAATATGTCGTGATATTCGAATTTTAGCGCTTTGATACCGGTTTTATGGATTGAGGCGATGCTTAAACCCGATTTAATTTCAGGCCTGATACAGTAAAAATGAAAGGAGTTAGTTAGTACCATGACCACCACAGAGACCACTACAGAAGCGCATAAAGAAACATTAGAGTTTCAAACAGAGGTCCAACAGCTACTAAAGCTGATGATCCACTCACTCTATTCAAATAAGGAGATTTTTCTGCGTGAGTTGATCTCAAACGCCTCAGACGCCTGCGACAAGCTGCGTTTCGAAGCGCTGAGTGATGATGCACTTTATGAAGGCGAATCAGAATTAAAGCTCAATGTCTCATTTGATAAAGAGGCGCGCACGGTTACCATTAGTGATAACGGCATTGGCATGAGCCGCACAGAAGTGGTGGATAACATCGGCACCATTGCAAAATCGGGCACACGCCAGTTTTTTGATACACTCAGTGGTGACGAAGCCAAAGATAGCCAGCTAATTGGCCAGTTTGGTGTCGGTTTCTACTCCGCATTTATCGTCGCAGACAAAGTAACCCTGACTACCCGCCGTGCGGGCACGGGCACTGAGCATGGTGTTCGCTGGACCTCTGCAGGTGAAGGCAGCTATGAGCTGGAGACGGTCGATAAACCGGGGCGTGGTACAGAAGTGACCTTGCATCTGCGTGAAGACCAGGAAGAGTTCCTGGAAGACTACCGCCTGCGTTCTACCATCAATAAATATTCAGATCACATCTCACTGCCGATCATGATGCCATCGAAAGATGAAGAGAAAGAGAAAGCGGGTGAGTTTGAGGTGGTGAACAGTGCCTCTGCACTATGGGCGCGTGCTAAAAAAGAGGTCACTGAAGAAGAGTACAATGAATTTTACAAGCATGTCGGCCATGACTTTCAAGACCCGCTGACGCATGTGCATAGCCACGTTGAAGGGAATCAGTCATATACCTCGCTGCTTTTCATTCCACAGCGTGCACCGTTTGATCTTTGGGACCGTGAGCAGAAACACGGCATCAAGCTCTATGTGAAGCGAGTCTTCATTATGGACACCACCGACCAGTTGATGCCAACATACTTGCGCTTTGTGCGCGGCGTGATTGACTCTAGCGATCTGCCATTGAATATCTCGCGTGAAATCCTGCAGCATAATCGCATGATCGACACCATTCGTGGTGCCTCTGTGAAGAAGGTACTGGGTATGCTGGAAGGCATGATTAAAAAAGATGCTGAAAAATACAAAACATTCTGGGACCAGTTTGGCTGCGTATTAAAAGAGGGTATCGCGGAAGATACCGCTAACCGTGAGCGTATTGCCAAGCTGCTGCGTTACACCTCAACCGAGAGCGACGGGGATGCGCAGGATGTTTCACTGGCCGATTACATCTCACGCATGAAAGAAGGGCAGAGTAAGATCTATTATGTTACTGCTGATAACTATGCGGCGGCTAAAAACAGCCCGCATCTGGAAGTCTTTAAAACTAAGGGAATCGAAGTACTGCTGATGAGTGACCGTGTCGATGAGTGGTCAATGTCTTACTTTACCGAGTTTGATGGCAAGTCACTGCAATCGGTTGCCAAGGGCGCGCTGGAGCTGGGTGAGTTGGAAGATGAGGGTGAAAAAGAGGCCTTCGAAAAAGCGGTGGATGAGTGTAAAGATCTCAC
>QIJH01000114.1 GCA_003232725.1 Chromatiaceae bacterium
GCTTTACCGGTAATTTACCCAAAGCGCTTCAGGCACAGGAAGGTCGAGTACTATCACGCTGGGGGGATGCTGGTTGGGGTAGCATGGTGAAAGATGATAAACACGCCAGTCACTTTTGTGATGAGTTGGTGGTGGCCTCTGCCGAGATGATACGTGAACGCTGGCAGCCTGAAGACTACCCAACCTGGGTGTGCTGTGTGCCCTCGCTTAACCATCCAGAACTGGTATCCAATTTTGCTATGCGTTTGGCGACTAAATTGGAAGTGCCGTTCGTGGATGCCATCAGCAAGGTTCAGGAAAACCAACCACAAAAGGCTCAGCAGAATCGCTTTCACCAGTGTCGAAACCTGGATGGTGCTTTTCATATTAAAATACCGGTGCCGGATGGTAGCGTTTTGCTGGTAGATGATATTGTAGATTCTGGCTGGACATTGACCGTTCTCGCCGCCCTGTTACAACAAGCCGGTAGCGGAAAGGTATATCCCGTGGCACTGGCATCAACATCGACAAAAGAGTGATGAATCTTACCGAAAATGCACAAGCGGTGCTGTTACTGACCACCTACTTTGCCAAACCGGTGAAGGGAGCGGCCAAGCCTTTGACGCCTACTGAATGGGGTCGGTTTGCCTTATGGTTAAAGAAATCTAATCGTTTTCCTGCCAGCCTGCTTAACGGCGACTCTGAAGAAATTTTAAAGAGTTGGCATGACACTAAGATTCCAAAAGAGCGGATTAATGAACTATTGGCGCGTGGTCATGCAATGGCGCTGGCCCTGGAAAAGTGGAGTCGGGCAGGTATTTGGGTATTAACCCGTTCGGATGCTGCCTATCCGAACCGTCTTAAGGCGCGACTGAAAACGGATGCGCCACCAGTACTATTTGGTTGTGGTAATGCCACTTTACTCAATAGCGGTGGAGTAGCTGTTGTTGGCTCACGTAATGCTGAGCCAGTAGATCTACTGTTTACCAAGGGATTAGGTAAAAAGGCAGCAAGCGAAGGTTATTCTGTTGTTTCTGGTGGTGCCCGTGGTGTTGATGAAGCTTCAATGCTTGCGGCAGTAGAGGCCGGTGGGATGGTAGTGGGCGTGCTTGCTGACAGTCTGTTAAGAGCGGTGACTTCCAGTAAGTGGCGACGAGGGTTGATGGATAACAACCTGGTATTAGTCTCGCCATTTTACCCGGAAGCAGGTTTCAATGCGGGTAATGCCATGGGGCGTAATAAATATATCTATTGTTTGGCTGATGCTGCTGTTGTCGTTCATTCCGGCAGCAAAGGCGGCACTTGGAATGGTGCACTTGAGAACCTGAGGAAGAAGTGGGTGCCGCTCTGGGTGAAGCCCACCAGCGATAAAGTAGCGGGCAATGCCGAGATTGTACAGAAAGGCGCGCACTGGTGTGATGAGGTGGTTGGCAATGTGTCAATCCATTCTCTGTTTGAAACTCAGCCATTTGGCGAGAAACCCATGGATTTATTTGCGGTATCTGAAGATAACTCATCGGTGGCGGAGTACAAAATTATTGGAGAAAAAGCCAAGTCTGAAGAGATTGAGGCTAGACCAGAAGCTATCCCAACTGATTTTTATCAACTCTTTTTAACCGAATTAAAGCACGTAGCTGACAAGTCACCCCTGACAACTGAACAAATCTGCGCACGATTAAGCCTACATAAAAGCCAGGTTAGCGAATGGATAAAACAAGCGATGGAAGAGAAATATGTTAAAAAACTAGTTAAACCTGTGCGATATCAATGGGCTGAGAAGTAATCATGTTGAATGATTCGGCCTGACTGAAAGCGATCTAAAGAACCCTAGTAAATGAAATCACTCACTACCCAAACAGCCCCTTCCTCCCGCAATTACTCAATGCCATCAATCAAGTCACGGAGGTTGATATCACCGTGGCCTTTATCTGTCAGAGCGGTCCGGACTTAATTTTTGATGCGTTAAAAGTGTGATCGTATCTAATTGAAAGCGAGAATTGTTTCTAGCAATCGAACTTAATCCCGTTAGGGCTGGCATGGTTACCGAGCCAGCAGAGTACCCCTTGGTCAAGTTATGACCCCGTTGATTCGACGTGGCTAAATCGCCAAGTATGGACTGGCCGGTTTAAAAATCCATATGCAGAACTGTTTTTAAGCTGTGTGCCCAGATATCATTTTTGATGGGGAAAGAGGTATCAATCTGGGCGATAACAAATGCCTTATGAGGGGTTATTATCTTTAACGCCTCAAAAAAACCTTGTGTTAGTTTGGGCGCAGAGGAAGATTTTATTTCAATGGCGATTTTTTTGTTGCCCTTTTCTAGAATCAAATCAATTTCAGCACCGCTGGATGAGCGATAAAAACTGGCTTCGTAACGCGGAAATTTTTCTAATAATGAAGAGATAACTAACGTTTCAAAAGAATTCCCTAGAGCCGGATGTCCCAGAAGATCATTGTAAGTTTCAATCCCTAAAAGGCAGTGTATTACCCCCGTGTCTCGTATATATATTTTAGGTGATTTAATCAGCCTTTTTTTTGTGTTGGTAAAAAATGGTTTTAGCCTTCGAATGACAAATGTTCCTTCCAATATATCCAAATAGTTTTTTATGGTCGGAGAGCTGACTCCCATGGATGAGGCAAGTTTTGCTGAATTTAATATTGAACCGTTTAAGTGGGCAAGCATAGTCCAAAATCTTTTTAACGTTTCTGCTGGAATATTGAAGCCGAGCTGGGGAATGTCTCTTTCTAAAAAAGTTCTAATATAATTGATTCGCCAGTCAAAGCTCATATCAGGTGCTAAGTGAAAACTATCCGGATAGCCGCCTTGAAGCCATAACGTTTTAAAGTCTTCAACTTCGAGTGCAGAGAAGGGGCTGATTTCAATATAAGAAATTCGTCCTGCTAATGTTTCAGAACTTTGTCTGATTAAATCCCTTGATGCAGAGCCGAGTAGCAGTAGTTGGCCTTTGCGATTGTTTTTGTCAAGATATGACCGGAAATAGCGGAAAAGATCAGGGTACATTTGTACTTCATCAATGCAAATAAGCAGGTGATTATTTGCCTCTAGAAATGCAAGCGGGTCTTGCAGTTTGGCAAGATCTCTGGGGTCTTCGAGGTCGAGGTAAATCGAATCAGGGAATTCGCTTATAATCTTGTGTGCCAACGTTGATTTACCCACTTGTCGTGCGCCTAGAAGTGCGACACAAGGAAAGGAGTTTAAGTGTTTTATTATTAAAGCTTCTTTTTCACGCGGAATATAGGTTTGCATATTTAAAGCTTAACATTAGGTATGCAAAGGCAGCAAGTGCTCTACCAACAATGGTGACCCGTAACGTACGATATACACACCGATGCTTAAAAATCTGGATGTTGCCGTGAATATTTAAACGAAGCACTGGAAGGTGATGATCCTGCCGTTGTGTTGATGGCGCTACGTAAATATTGCATCAGTATCAGGATTCTGGCGTTATCACCTCTTTGTAACACGATGAAAGCCATGAGAAAAACAGGGTAAACCTCATTTCGAACGAGGTATAACCCATTGATTAATATTCGGAATATTGTTTTGTCATCTGGCGCTCCATTATGCAAGATACTCCATGTTACATAACATGCAGGTCGTTGTGAGGATTAGGTATATGGCTAAAGGGCACCTCTATTAATTCTGAGCGCAGCAGACAGGGTGCCCGTGGGTATTGGACATCCAAATTTGCCACAGCAAGGCGCGAATCGTACGTAGCGGGCCTATTGGCAAGATTTGTAACGCCGCTGTGGCGGATTTGGGGTTCAAGATGCGTGCTCATGAATTAATAGAGGTGCCCTAAAGGCACTAGTGGGCGAATTGTCGTCGAGATTGACCCTGAATTGAAGCAAGCGTTGTATGATGCGCTTGGTGATGAGGGTGGGTATCCCGCTCCATTCTCGGGGAGATGAATTTGAAGCAGTGGTTTCTTAATAATGTGGGGCTGTTTCTTGAGGGGCGCGGTGATTCTACGTTATCTCTATTTAAATCACAGGAACTAGGTGAAAGAAAGCTCTGATGTTATTTAATCCTACTAAAGCTGTATTCGGACGCCATGAAACCTTTGCGCTTTGCTATATATAGCTGGTTAACTGAAGGTTACCGAGCCGTCTCTACCCCTAGCGGTAGCACAATTGATAGTGCCTGCCCAGTCTGGAAAGATGAAAATCCACGAGGCTGGTCTTTCGTTGGCCCATATTATGGGCCAGGAAAATCTTCATTTGCTTGATCGGTGTAATGAGAACTACGGCAGTAATGGATTTCTACGAAAATAACGCAACGGACTTTATTGAATCAACCC
>QIJH01000153.1 GCA_003232725.1 Chromatiaceae bacterium
CTGCTCAGATCGCCCATGAAATCTGCCAGTTCAAGGCGAAAAATGTGAGTTTACACGTGTAAATGATCATTTTTTAACGCTGAAATGGTGGAGTTCATGGGTTAGCTGAGTAGTTACGAAAATTACAGATTTATATGCGATTACCTTGGCCGCAAATGATTCTTTTTTTCAAGTAGATTTGGAAGATATATCCCGATTGCCCAAACGAATTAAGCCACGAAGACTAACTCCCCACGACTGCCGTGGCCACTTCAGGTGCTAACAATGCGCCGGTAAAGATCATCATCGGCCTCGTCACCAAAATTCCCAGCCCTTGTGCTCGATGTTCTTTTTTAAGTTCAATGATACGCTCAACATCCTCTTTCCCTGCAATTATTGCCCTGACCACCTGAACCTGCACAATATACAAAACGTAGAGCGTGATCACCAGCATAAAGTGGATCCAGACACCAAAGGTAAGAATGTCGCCCTGCACAATCAACTGGTTATACCAGTCTCTCGTCATAAACAGATAAACAGGAAAGCAGATATCAAAAATCAATAACGAGACCATCACGCTCACGTGGAATGAACGAATATGTGCAAAACGAAATGCTGCAAACTGCAATAAGCAGGTTGCAGATGCAAAGATTATCGCGCCTGTCATAACAATATTTCACTCACTTAAAGTAGGTAGTTAACGGTAAAACTCATGTAACACAAGCCCATCCTAACGAAATCGGATAGTACGAATATCACGCCAATAAGGCCAGCAAGTCGACAATAAATTGCGTCACAACTGATAACCTCATAAAATAACTGCCGATAGAATCAGTTTTTGCTGGCAATCATCTCAAAAAAACATTATAAATGGTTTTTTTAGTCTGAAAAAATCGATTAATATCATGTTACATGTCGATTAACTCGACTCGAGGTGCCGTGAAATGAATAGCATTAATTACAAACATCTTCATTATTTCTGGGTAGTGGCAAAAGAGGGCAGCATTGCGCGTGCCAGCGAACAGCTACATCTGACGCCGCAGACCATCAGTGGCCAGCTAAGCCTACTGGAAAAATCAGTGGGCAAAAAACTCTTTTCCAGGTCTGGCAGAAATTTAGTGCTAACGGAGGCCGGACGCACCGCGCTTGAATACGCTGACGATATTTTCCTGCTCGGTGCTGAACTGCAAAGCGTGCTTTCAAACCGCGCGGTTGAAGGCAGTCCGCTGCGCTTATCGATTGGTATCACCGATGTGATTCCGAAACTCATTGCTCACCGCCTGATAGAACCGGCACTGCAGCTAGATGAACCCGTCCGTATCATCTGCCATGAAGATAGCCTCGATAATCTACTAACCGATATCGCAGCACACAAGCTTGACGTGGTCATTTCAGATCGCCCAATCAGGCCTTCAATGAATGTACGCGCATTCAATCACCATTTAGGTTCCTGTGGCATCTCTTTTTTTGCGGCGCCTAAGTTGGCTGAAAAATACCAGGCTGAATTTCCTCACTCGCTGGATCAAGCGCCAATGTTACTGCCAGTAGCTGGAAATGCGATCAGACGAGAGATCATGCAGTGGTTCGATAGCCTGGATATTCGCCCAATCATCGTCGGTGAATTTGATGACAGTGCATTGATTAAAACTTTTGGGCAGGCAGGTGTTGGGGTTTTCGCGGCACCCACTGTGATTACCAGGGATATTGAACGACAGCACAACGTTATCTCAATCGGCTCGACCGATAAAATTCATGAAGAGTTTTATGCCATTTCGCCAGAACGCAAACTCAAACACCCTGGAGTGATTGCCATCAATGACTCAGCACACCAGAATGTCTTTACAAAAGAGTTAAGTTAGCCTTCTTCGACAACGACTGGCGACCAGCTGCCAGTCATTTGATTCAGATCAGGGTCACTTAGACGATCCACTCCCTTAGATAGCGCCTCACTATGCGTCGTAGGCTCTCCATTTTCATTCTGATAATGCCAACCACCTTCGTTGACCAGGTCAATGAGCGTGCTAACCACATCATCCATGCGCATTGAATACTCTGCCGCCAAAGCCCTCAAGTCTGCCATCTGCAGATTCGCCTGTTTATCATCATAGGCTTCGTGCAATAGCGATATCAAAAATGATTTTAGAGAAAGAGGTCCACGGCGCAACATATTTAATCACTCCTGTAATTTCACCATTGCTTAGGAACCTGGCATCCAGTCCCCTGAAAAATCGCGCATATCCTTTTCTTGCAATCGACCGTTCACAAATAGCTGATCTAATGTCTCTCGTGTGATGTTCACCTTGCCCTGGTCATTCTTATATTGCCATTCAGCGTAAATACAGAGTTCAAACATTGTCACCATAATGTCATCAAAACGAATTCTGTTATCAACAGCGAGCTTTTGAAAATCATCTATATTTAAAGTAGCGCCCTTCATACGGTAAGTATCATTCACTAATCCTTCCAAAGCAATATCCCACTTTGGCACTTCTCCATCTATTCGTCTCGTAGAATCCGTCACAATCATTCCCCTCTAAAATTGCGCTCATACATAAACATCCAGATTACCAGGATTACTCCCTTAGGCATCTATCGGCAGTATTTTGAATACCCTAAAAGAACAATCATAACTTGCTATTTTCAATGAAATTTATTACTTCATGTTTAGGCGGTGTTTGTAGATAGAAGCCTTTTTCGCGTAACGAATCGATCACTTCATTAACATCAGCCTGCGCAAGCTGACGAGCATCCGATAGCGCTAAGTCCATCACAAACTCAAGATTCCCCAACAACTTATCGAGCACATCCGGAATACAGGAAAAATCCATTGCCTCATCATCGACACGCTTGAGGTACACATAATAATCAGACTTCTTTTCACTTTTATACACAGCACAATTCATTGCAGCACCTACTAGTCACGTTTTCAAACCATGAAAACAAGAAGAGGTTCATTCTAATATCCGCACTGCTTTCGAACAAGGTGACAGTGCTAAATTCAGGCAAAAAAAAAGCGCCTATAGGCACTTATAACGACGTATCAGGTCTATTTTGCAGCATCCTTGCTGCGACATTCCTCCTTGCACTATCAGGTTTGGGATAACCTGGTAGATTCAACTCCATTTCCTCATGCGATCCTGCATCAATGATTGGCATCCGTCTCACTCCATCACCACCATACCAATCCATTTGGCTAAATCCATTGGTGGCCAGTCTCTACCAGCCTTATCGCATCATCCTTGAAATACGCAAATTTGAGCGCTGTTATATCCATTTACATCTACGACGTATATATATCGGCAGACATTCACGACTCTTTAAGCTCAGTTATTAATTTATTTTGAGACCTTTGCACGAGTCTATTTTCCGCTCCAGCTGCGTTATAAATGATCTCAAAACAGTCATTTACTGCATGTAAGCTTCGGTTTTTCGATCATTGATGCCTTGCTGGAACGGAAAATAGACTCGTGCAAAGGTCTCATTTTGAAAGAATGATCATAAAGCTGAAGCCCTCCATGAACTGGGATTTTACTCGCTGGCAAGGCAAAAGCGCACGAAATAGGAGTGTTTATAATGGAAAATGGTAACTACTCAGCGAGTAGTCAAAATTAACAGTGGCTACTCAGATCGCCCATGAAATCTGCCAGTTTCTTTATGCCCTCGGGTGCAAGGCGAAAAATATGAGTTTACACGTGTAAATGATCATTTTTTA
>QIJH01000247.1 GCA_003232725.1 Chromatiaceae bacterium
GCCCACTGCTTGCAACCTTCATCGGTGCAATCGGTGGCATACTGGTCGTTTTCTCTATCCTCGGTCTTGATAAAATGAAGATTGATGATCCCGTCGGTGCCATCTCAGTTCACGGTGTGGTTGGTATCTGGGGTGTGATGGCGGTAATACTGTCAAATGCAGATGCCACCTTCATGGGACAACTGACCGGTGTCGGCGTGATCTTTGGTTGGGTATTTTTTACCAGCCTCGTGACCTGGGCAATCATCAAAGCAGTGATGGGCATTCGTGTCACCGAAGAAGAAGAGTACCAGGGGCTTGATATCACAGACTGTGGTCTGGAAGCCTATCCTGAATTTACCGGTGCGCGTGGTCATAACTAACACCAGCCAGTAAAGCAGCAAATGGAAAAGGGTGCCATTGGCACCCTTTTTTATACGAGACCTTTGCACGAGTCTATTTTCCGCCCCAGCTGCGTTATAAATGATCTCAAAATAGTCATTTACTTCGTGTAAACTCCATTTTTTCGGTCATTTACGCCTTGCTGGAACGAAAACTAGTTCTCGTGCAAAGGTCTCTATACGTAAAATTTAACCAAAGAATCAATCTTAAATGCCTTCATGGCTGCCATCGCAATGTGGTGACACGCTGGTCTGTTTACAGCCGCATAGAGTGACATGGGTTTTTTTATCCAAAACAAATTCTATTGGAATAAATGAAGTACCAGCATGCGATCCATCGCAAAAGGGTTGCTGCTGAGATCGGCCACAGGTGCAGTAGCCGTAACTACCCGCCTCTAGTATCAATTCATACGGCCCTTTTTTTGCCACAATAGCCTTGTCCATTCCATACTCCATTTATGATGATGTGTGTTCGCTTCACTCGTTATACTATTATGAGGCCTTTGCACAAGAACGAGTTTTCGTTCCAGCAAGGCATCAATGATCGAAAAAACGGCATTTACACGAAGTAAATGGCTGTTTTGAGATCATTTATAACGTAACTGGGGCGGGAAATAGACTCGTGCAAAGGTCTCATTATGAATATTCCAGCAAAGAGAGGGAACGTTGCGCTGAGCTGCTTACAAATCAAAAATATCCAGGCCCGCCACCTAGGGCCGTTAAGCCTGACTGTTTCAAGTGATGCGGCT
Source organism: Chromatiaceae bacterium (assembly GCA_003232725.1). Taxonomy (GTDB): domain Bacteria; phylum Pseudomonadota; class Gammaproteobacteria; order SZUA-140; family SZUA-140; genus SZUA-76. The sequence continues at coordinate 1,130 of QIJH01000247.1, forward strand.
ATTTCACTACGCGGTCAGTCGGGTTGCGGCAAGAGCCTGTTGATGCGTGCGGTTGCTGATTTAGATCCGCACTTGGGCGAAGTGATGCTTGATGGTGTGCCACGCGAGGAGTTTAGTGGCCCGCAATGGCGCAAAAAAATTGGCTACCTGCCGGCAGTGAGTCAATGGTGGGGTGATTATGTGCGTGAGCATTTTGATGAAGAGAAGATCGACCAGGATCAAATTCCTAAATGGCTCGCCGCATTAGGCCTTAAGCAGGCGGTATTAGAGGCGGCAACGGCAACGCTCTCCAGTGGTGAACGTCAACGGCTCGCATTGATCAGGCTACTAGCTAATCGACCGCAGGTGCTATTGCTGGATGAGCCCACGGCTAGCCTGGATCCTGAAAATGTTACCCGCGTTGAAGCTTTGGTTGGCGACTATCAGCACCAGCAGAGGTGTGCCGTAGTGTGGATCAGCCATGATCATCAACAGTTACAGCGCGTTGCCTCACGCCACTTTGTTATCACACAGGGTAGGTTGATTGCGCAGGAGGTCGCATGGCGCTAATCACCCTTACTCCGTGGGATCTATCACTGGCGGCATTGTTGATCGTGGCACTGGCGGTGCTCTCGTTCCAGATGCAACTGGGTCTGAGTCGCTCAATCTTGATTGCTGCGTTGCGTACGGTGATTCAGTTGATGTTGATCGGCCTGGTATTAAAGTTCTTATTTAATACCACGCACCCCGGTTGGATTGTGCTGGTGTCAGTGATGATGCTGCTGGCGGCCGGGCGCGAGGTAATGGTGCGTCAGCAGCGTCGTTTTTCAGGTACGCGCAGTTTCATGCTCGGCACATTATCGCTCTTTATCTCGACGGTTGTGGTGACCTTGCTAGTGCTCACCGTGGTTATCTCTGCCGATCCCTGGTACAGCCCACAGTATGCAATTCCACTATTGGGGATGTTATTTGGGAACACTATGAACGGTATCGCGCTGGGCCTTGATCGACTCACACAAACGGCCTGGCAACAGCGCGATGTGATTGAAGCGCGTCTTATATTAGGGCAGACATCACAACAGTCGATCAGCGATATTCGCCGTGAAAGCATTCGTAGTGGCATGATCCCGATCATCAATGCGATGGCCGTAGCGGGCATTGTAAGCCTGCCAGGGGTGATGACCGGGCAAATTTTAGCCGGTGCCGCACCCATGGATGCGGTGAACTATCAAATATTGATTATGTTTATGGTGACCGCCGGAACAGGCTTCGGTACTATCTTTGCAGTAACGATGGGTGCCCGGCATCTTTTTGACGACCGGGAGAGGCTCCGCTTAGATCGACTACATAAGGCTATTGTCTAAAAATAAAGTGCCGATAAAGAGGGTATTCCACTCACATAATTAAGAGAAAAACCAAGCATGTTAAGAGGGATCACCGGCTTAGCAGTCGCCATGTGTGGCTCAATGTTACTGATATCACTGGATGTGAGTGCGACCCGTTATTACAAATCGATCGATGAAAATGGTAAAGTTGTGTTTAGTGATCGCCCTGCTAATACGACAGCCGAACAGATTAATATTCAGGTTTTTACGCCCAATGTGCCCGCGCCGCCAATACCCACGACAAAGAGTGCTGAAAAAGAGGTTAAAAAGGCAAATACGGGTACAACAGAAAATGCTCAGAAAGACCTACAAGCGCTTCAAACAACACGTGCCGAGAATTGCAAAAAGGCAAAATCTTATCTGAATAAACTGCAAACGATTAGTCGGCTGTACTCAGAAGACGACAAAGGTATCCGTACCTATGTTTCTGACGAGGAACGCGTTACGCAGCTGGCTGAAGCACACTCATCTGTTAGCGATTGGTGCAAGTAGTACTATTTCTTGCGGTTACCATCCAAACAAACCGATATACTACTCCTGAAACCTTAACTTCAGGAATTCCAAAATGCTGTGGGTAAAAGCCTTCCATGTTATTTTCATGGTCACCTGGTTTGCTGCGCTATTTTATCTGCCGCGCTTATTTGTCTATCATGCAATGAGCAGTGATGAGATTAGCAATGAGCGTTTCAAAATCATGGAACGAAAACTCTACTTTGGCATCATGACGCCGGGCGCCGTGTTGACCATTATCTTTGGTGTGTGGATGCTTGTTGATTATGGCTGGGCACTTTACGCCAGTATGGGGTGGTTACATCTTAAATTGCTGATTGTTGCGATCCTGGTTGGCTACCATCTCTACTGCGGCAAAATCATTAAAGAATTCAAGCAAGACATTAATCAGCGTGGGCATCTTTTTTATCGCTGGTTTAACGAATTACCCGTTTTGTTGTTTGTTGCGGTGATTATTCTAGTGGTTGTTAAGCCATTCTAACGGCATAAAAGTTGATTTCTTCCGTTGGTTTTTACGCTTGAAATGGGTTGAAACCGAACTTCATTTACATCATGTTGCTGGAGATAAGTCACACGCTTCATCGCTATCTCGCTAAGCTGACAGGAGTTTTTTTATGTCAACCAAAAATCTTATGCACAGTTAAATTTCATTTCAATGATCAGTTCACGATATACGTTTTAAGCCATTCAATGAATGGGTAAATAATTTATAACTAGTTGATTTTTATCAAATTAATACTATCGACCAAAATGTCATCAATTTGACACAAAGCCAATAAAAACGAGGGTTTCATAACGATGATCCCAATTCTTCCACAGAGTTATCCACAGATTTTGTGGATAACCTCATATTCTCTTTCTTCACAAGGAGTTACGTTCTTTTGCTAGAGTTTTCATAAACATTCGAATGTAATCTTGTCATCGGGAATCGTGGGTTCCTGTGGGTGAACATGGTAGAGTCCGCGCCATGCATACAGTCAGTGACTTCGCGGGTATTATTCAGGTCGCCATTCCCTCTCCACTACCCCAGATCTTCGATTATCTGTTGCCAGTGAATGGTGCGATGAAGCAAATTATGCCCGGTATGCGGATACGCGTACCATTTGGGCGAAGTCAAAAAATTGGGGTCATTGTGGCGCTCGCCAATGATAGCCAGTTTGAGCGCGCTCGCCTAAAACCGGCGCTGGAACTGCTCGATGACACGGCCCTGGTATCAGCGGAGATTCAAGCGCTGGCGCAATGGGCAAGCCGTTATTATCACTATCCACCTGGTGAGGTGCTGGCAGCAACGCTGCCGACGCTGTTGCGCCAGGGTGAGCCAGCCAACATTAGCGGTGAAAAAGTCTGGTCATTAAATGAGACGGGAATGAGCATTGATCCCGGCAGCCTAAAACGCGCCCCTCGTCAACAGTCACTGCTTCAGCTGCTACAACAAGCTGACAAACCACTCAGTGCTAGCACACTCGACGTGCAATTTGAGAATTGGCGTAGCATTATGCGCTCGTTGGCGGATAAAGGCTGGATCGAAATTCAAGAGCAGAGCACGCTTTTAATACCCGCCACAGAAACCGATGCTGCACCGCTGCTGAATGCCGCACAGCAATCGGCTTGCGATACGATTGGTGACGCGCTCGGTGGTTTTCAGGCACTGCTACTCGATGGCGTTACCGGCAGCGGCAAGACAGAGGTCTATTTTAGCGCAGTAGAAAAAATACTGCGGAAAGGGCAGCAAGCCCTGATCCTGGTGCCGGAGATTGGGCTAACACCGCAACTGCTCAAACGCTTTCAGGCGCGTTTTTCAGTGCCAATTGCGCTGCTACATTCAGGCCTCAATGATAAGGCACGCAAAAATAGCTGGCTGCAGGCAAAGGCAGGGGATACCCCGATCGTCATCGGCACCCGCTCAGCGGTATTCACACCGATGAAAGCGCTCGGCATTATCCTGATTGATGAAGAACACGACCTCTCATTGAGGGATTCCGCTACCACGCGCGTGATGTGGCGATTCGACGCGCACAGCAAGCGGGGATTCCGATTGTGCTGGGTTCGGCCACGCCCTCTTTGGAGAGCCTGCACAATGCAAGACAAGGGCGCTTCCA
>QIJH01000118.1 GCA_003232725.1 Chromatiaceae bacterium
CCCGTCACACCATTAACAAATACAAACACCTGATGAAACGCGTTGAGCAGCCACAGATCGATGCGATGCTTGAAGCGAGCGCAGCCACATTACAGAAAATAAGCCCTTCACCCGCCAGACATGGCGAAGCGCAGCAGAAAGAAAATAAACAAAAAAAGAGTAAGGTAACAAAGAAAGAAACGACTACCCCTGATAATGGAGCGGGACATGCCGTGAATGATGATACCAGCAATACCATCCAGTTTGATGACTTTGCCAAAGTCGATCTGCGCATTGCAAAGATCGTTAAGGCAGCCCACGTTGAAGGGGCAGATAAGCTGCTGCAACTGACCCTCGACATCGGTGAAGAGCACACACGCAATGTATTCGCGGGTCTTAAGTCAGCCTATTCACCTGAACAACTGGAAGGAAAACTCACCGTGATGGTCGCCAACCTTGCACCGCGTAAAATGCGCTTTGGTCTCTCCGAAGGAATGGTACTGGCAGCTGGCCCCGGTGGCAAAGCGCTATGGATTCTGGAGCCGCATGAAGGCGCACAACCAGGGATGAAGGTTAAATAGCCCCACATCATCTGCGTTGTAGCCATTGGCGCGTCAGAGTACCATGGGCAGCGCAAAGTAAATGACTGAATAACATCACATAAAACCGTACAAATAACCGTTAATGACCGAATTTGCCCTCATCCTGCTCAGCACCGTGCTGGTTAACAACTTTGTGTTAACCAAGTTTCTCGGCCTGTGCCCATTCATGGGCGTTTCGCGCAAACTCGAAACAGCAATCGGCATGGCGCTTGCCACCACCTTTGTGTTAACACTCGCATCGATCTGCAGTTACCTTGCCAACACCTACCTGCTGGCGCCACTGGGGATTGAATACCTGCGCACCATCACCTTTATTCTGGTCATTGCCGTGGTTGTACAGTTCACCGAGATGGTGATTCAGAAAAGTAGCCCGCTACTGCACAAAGTACTGGGCATCTTTTTACCATTGATCACCACCAACTGCGCGGTACTCGGCGTGGCGTTGCTGAACATTCAACAGGAACTCAACTTCCTGCAATCGGCAGTCTACGGCTTTGGTGCCGCAGTGGGTTTCTCAATTGTGTTGATCCTGTTCGCCGCAATGCGTGAACGCCTTGCCGTCGCCGATGTTCCGCTGGTATTTCAGGGGCCAGCCATCGGTCTGATCACCGCCGGCCTGATGTCACTCGCCTTTATGGGCTTCTCCGGATTAATAAAGGGTTGATATGCTGACGTCGATCCTGGCACTTAGCGCACTGGCGCTTGTTTTTGGGCTGATCCTCGGTTTCGCTGCCATCCGTTTTAAAATCGAAGGCGACCCGCTAGTCGAGCAGATCGACGCACAACTACCACAGACGCAATGCGGTCAGTGCGGTTTTCCCGGCTGCCGACCCTACGCCGAGGCGATCGCCGCAGAAGAGGCTGAGATTAACCAGTGCCCACCCGGCGGTGAAGCGACCATTCACGCCCTCGCCGACCTGCTTGACCTTGAACCACTACCACTCAATCCAGACAATGGTGCCGAGAGTGCCAAGACCGTCGCCTTTATTGATGAACAGACCTGCATCGGCTGCACCCTATGCATACAAGCATGCCCGGTGGATGCAATTCTGGGCGCTGCCAAACAGATGCACACCATTATCGAATCAGAGTGCACCGGTTGCGATCTCTGCCTGCCGCCCTGCCCGGTGGATTGTATTGAAATGATCGAGATCAAAAAAGATATGCTGACCTGGAAGTGGCCATACCCACAGAAGCCCGTACCAGACAGCAGACCAGAGGCTTCAGTATGAGCAGCTGCAGCACACCAAAAAAACTGTGGGATTTCCACGGTGGCATTCACCCTGAGCAGAATAAACTGCAATCCACCATGGAGCCGTCGGCACGAGCACGCATGCCTGCAAAACTGATCCTGCCACTACATCAGCACATTGGTGCCGCTGCGGAGCCAATCGTCGAAGTGGGCGAGCGAGTATTCAAAGGGCAGAAGATTGCCAGTGCGGATGGCTATGTCAGCGCATCAGTACATGCCCCTACTTCCGGTAAAGTAATCGATATCGCTGAATACCCAATCCCACACCCATCGGGCCTTAATGCACTATCAATTGTCATTGAGACCGATGGCCACGATGAATGGATTGAATACAGACCGGAACAGGACTACACCGAAACCAATCCCAGCCGCCTGCGCAATATCATCCGTGAAGCGGGCATAGTCGGCCTGGGTGGCGCTGGTTTTCCATCATTCATCAAACTCAACCCAGGCTCACAGAAAAAAATCAAAACGCTTATCCTCAATGGCGTCGAATGCGAACCTTATATCACCTGCGATGACATGTTGATGCGCGAAGATCCGCAATCGATCATTGCTGGCGCCCTCATCATGCGCCACGCGCTGCAAGCAGAAGAGAGTGTAATCGCGATTGAAGATAACAAACCCGAGGCCTATGAAAGCGTCTGCAAGGCGGCCGAGGGAATCGATGGCTTGCGCGTCGTACTGGTGCCCACCCGCTATCCACAGGGCAGTGAAAAACAGTTGATACAGGTCATCACTGGTAAAGAGGTGCCGAGCAACGGCCTCGCACTCAGCATCGGCGTGGTATGTCATAACGTCTCGACTGCGGCGGCGATCTACCGCGCGATTCACCTCGGTCAACCGCTCGTCTCACGCCTGATAACCATCACTGGAGCTGCCGTTAAACGCCCCCGCAATCTCGAAGTGCTGTTCGGCACACCGATCGAAGAACTACTGCAGCAGTGTGACGTAGCATCAGACCAGATTGAGCGCCTCGTGATGGGCGGGCCGATGATGGGCTTTGCCCTGCACGACACCTCTCTGCCGGTGATTAAGACCACCAACTGCATCATCGCCGCCACGCACAAAGAACTCGGTCTCGAGCAACCTGTGATGCCGTGCATTCGCTGTGGTGCGTGCGCCGATGTCTGCCCGGTCAAACTACTGCCACAACAGCTCTACTGGCACTCGCGTGCCAAAGAGTTCGACAAGGCACAGGAATATGATCTGTTCGACTGCATCGAATGCGGTTGCTGCTCCTATGTCTGTCCCAGCAACATTCCGCTGGTGCAGTTCTATCGATTCGCCAAAGGGGCGATCTGGACGCAGGAACAGGAACTGAAAAAATCAGACCAGGCACGTGAACGCCACGAGTTCCGCCAGATGCGGATCGAACGCGAAAAACGGGAACGTGAAGCAAAGCGCGCTAAAAAGAGAGCGCCAAGAGCCAAAAGAACCGCGACTGCGAAGGCTCCATCTGTTGATGGTGCCAAAATGGCAGAAAAAATGCGTGATGAAGCGATGAGTCAACGTGACAGTGCCGTAGATGCACGCAAAGCAGAGATTCAGGCGGCGGTGGCACGGGTGCAAGCCAAGAAAAAGAGTGCGGCGCCCAAAACAGAGAAAGCAGCCCCAATCACACCCGCCCCGTCAGATGTGCCAGCAAAAAGCGATGTCGATAAAAAAAATGACTCACCTGCGGCAAGCGACAACCATGAACAGGTACAATGACGCAGCACACACTGCGCTAACAGATAAACAAAGCGATGCCATTTAATACACCTACATCCCCACATCAGCTCGCCCCCACCTCCATCACACGTGATGCTGGCGCTGATCCCCGGCATCATTGCCTATGTGTGGTTTTTTGGCTGGGGTGTGGTCGTCAACATCTGCGTCGCACTGCTCACCGCACTGTCGTGCGAAGCGTTAATCCTTAAGCTGCGCCAACGCCCGGTGGTGCCTGCTCTCAGTGATGGCAGCGCCGCGCTGACTGCCATCTTAATCGCACTGACACTGCCACCACTCTCTCCTTGGTGGCTCACTGTGATCGGCGTCGCCTTTGCTATCATCATTGCCAAACAACTCTACGGTGGCCTCGGCTTTAATCCGTTCAACCCGGCAATGGTCGGTTACGTGATGCTGCTAATCTCATTCCCACGCGAGATGACCAGCTGGATACCGCCCAGCGCACTGGCCGACAACAGCCTCGACTTTCTGCAAACCGCGATGTTCATCCTCTTTCACGTACTACCCGATGGCGTCACCTTCGATGCGCTCACTGAGGCCACGCCGCTCGACTCGCTCAAAACCCATATTGCACTTGGCAACACGGTAGATGAAGTACGTGCCCAGCTCGGCCTTGATGAAGAGACCAGTCGCGTCCTCAGTGTGATTCCGATCTTTGGTGCGATCGGCGGTAAAGGGTGGGAATGGCTCGGCGCTGGCTTTCTACTCGGCGGCCTATGGTTGATCTATAAAAAAATCATTAGCTGGCATATCCCCGTCGCGATGCTCGGCTCACTACTACTGATCTCATCAATTTTTTACCTGATTGACCCTGAGCACTACGCAACCCCGCTGTTCCACCTCTTCAGTGGCGCTGCGATGCTGGGGGCGTTCTTTATCGCGACCGATCCGGTCACGGCGGCCTCCTCTAATCGCGGTAAAATCATCTACGGCTGTGGTATCGGCATCTTTACCTATGTGATCCGCACCTGGGGCGGCTACCCCGATGCGGTCGCCTTTGCGGTGTTACTGCTTAATATGTGCGCACCGTTGATCGACCACTACTTCAAATCCAGCGTCTTCGGGCATAAGAAAGGTTAGCAACTGTGGCCGTTAAACATATGCTCACCACCTCACTGCTGCTCGGCGTCTTTGCGATTGCGGGCACCGCAATGGTAGCGCTCACCTTTGATAACACCGAAGTCCGTATCGTCGACAATGAGTATCAAGCGCTGCTACAGAGTCTTCATGCGCTGGTGCCACCCACCAGCCACGATAACGACATCGCCAACGATACCGTTGAAGTAACGTCCAGAGAACTGCTTGGCAGCAAAAAGGCGCATACAATCTATCTCGCCCGCATGAAAGAGATACCGATCGCAGCGGTGATCACCACCATCGCCCCCGATGGCTACAACGGTGCCATCAAACTACTGGTCGCGATCAACTATAACGGCACCATCAGTGGCGTGCGCGTACTGAGTCATCGCGAAACACCCGGGTTAGGTGATAGCATTGAGGTTGAACGCTCAAACTGGGTCAATAACTTTAAAGGATTATCATTGTTGACCCCTGACGATCTTGGCTGGCGAGTACAAAAAGATGGTGGTATTTTTGATCAGTTCACTGGTGCTACCGTCACCCCGCGTGCCGTGGTAAAAGCAGTACACAACACACTGTTATATTTTAAGCAACACCGCGATGAATTATTTAAGATGACTGATGAAGTGCACACAGCAACACAGGTAACTACCAATGGCCAATAGCAGCTATAACGAACTGACCTACAACGGCCTGTGGAAAAACAACGTCGCGCTGGTGCAGATCCTTGGCCTATGCCCACTGCTTGCCGTCACCACAACGACAGTGAATGGTATTGGGCTAGGCATAGCCACCACCTTAACGCTGGTGCTCTCGAACATCACCGTATCACTGATCCGCAATTCGGTACGCCCGGAGATTCGCATCCCGGTCTTTGTGCTGATCATTGCCTCTTTCGTCACCGCGATTGAGCTGGCAATGAACGCCTATTTTTATGATCTCTACAAGATCCTCGGTATCTTTATTCCGCTAATCGTCACCAACTGTGCAATTCTTGGGCGTGCCGAAGCATTTGCCTCCAAAAATGCAGTGATACCTTCATTTATTGATGGCTTGATGATGGGCGTTGGTTTCTCCGCTATCCTGATACTGCTCGGTGCCATCCGCGAGCTGCTCGGCCAGGGCACACTCTTTGCCCATGCACACCTGATGTTTGGCGCAACTGCAGAATGGATGACCATCACGGTGATTGATGACTACAACGGTTTTCTGCTCGCAGTGCTACCACCTGGTGCATTTATCGCGCTCGGGCTATTGATCGCACTCAAAAATGTGATGGATCAACGCGCACAAAAAAAGGCAGCGCAAGCGGCTCTCACAGCCCCTGTTGAGACAAATACCGATAGAGGAGCAGTCACAACTACTGGCTAAAAGCCAATAGGCAGTCGCTGCTGTAATGACAGCAGCAACAGCATATCTCGCTCAACCATGAGAGAACCGTGCTAGGATCGTTGTTTTACTTGGAGCCAGCCCTGCTTTGCACTGTCCGCTATTAAAACAATTTTTTTTCTGGGGGTTACTTGCGCTCCCCAGTATCGTGCTATCGAGCCCAACCAATGGCGCAGTGGTGCTGATGTATCACCATTTTGGTGAACCACGCTTTCCAAGCACCAATGTCACACTACAACAATTTGACGCACACCTTCACTACCTCGAAAAAAACCAGTTCAAGATATGGCCACTTGAAAAAATAATCAAACAACTTGAAACAGAGCAACCTTTTCCTGATCGCGTGGTTGCCATCACCATCGATGATGCATACCGTTCAATCTATACCCACGCCTACCCCCGGCTCAAACAGCGCAACTGGCCATTCACCGTATTTGTCTCCACCGACCCTATCGATAAAAAAATGCCCGCCTTTATGAGCTGGCAGCAGATGCGCGAGATGCAACAACATGGTGCCTCCTTTGCCAACCACACGACTCAGCACGATTTTCTAATTAAACAGATAGCAAATGAAACAGCGCATGATTGGCAGCTCAGAATACGTCACGATTTAAAGGCGGCACAACAGCGACTGCAAACTGAGCTCGGCAGCGCACCACCTCTCTTTGCCTATCCTTACGGGGAATATAACTCAGCGCTACAGCAGATCGTCAAGGATCTCGGCTGGAGTGCATTTGGGCAACAATCAGGGGTTATCAGCCAATATTCAGACCGGCTAGCACTGCCGCGCTATCCAATGGCGGCACAATTTGCAGCACTGCCATCATTCAAAACCAAGGTGATGAGCCTGCCACTGCCAGTGATTGATT
>QIJH01000072.1 GCA_003232725.1 Chromatiaceae bacterium
ATGAAGACATTATGAATGGCGTGATCAAAAGCATTGTGTTTGGTGTGGTGGTGACATGGATTGCTGTTTTTGAAGGTTATGATGCAGTGCCGACCGCCGAAGGGGTGAGTCGTGCTACGACACGTACGGTGGTTCATGCCTCGTTGGCAGTACTGGGGCTCGATTTTATGTTGACCACCCTGATGTTTGGTGAAGTATAAAAGTAACTACTCAGCTAACCCATGAAATCCACCCGTTCAGCGTTAAAAAATGATCATTTACACGTGTAAACTCACATTTTTCGCCTTGAACTTTGAACTGGCAGATTTCATGGGCAATCTGAGCAGCCACTGTTAATTTTGACTACTCGCTGAGTAGTGAAGTATAAAAAGGCTTGAGATTAAGGGATGTTAATATGCAAAACACACGACTAGTCGAGATATCGGTAGGGGTTTTTGTCGCAGCAGGCATCGCGGCGTTCTTTATGTTAGGGATGAAAGTAAGCAACTTTAACGCCTTTTCTGATGTCGAAGGCTATGAGGTGAGCGCGCAGTTTGAGAATATTGGTGGCCTCAAGGTGCTCTCATCAGTCAGCGTGGGTGGAGTGCGTATTGGCCGTGTGACATCGATTGGTTTTGATCAGGAGGATTATGAAGCGGTTGTCACCATGACGATCGATCCTGAATATAATCGCCTGCCAACCGATACCTCCGCAAGTATTTTCACATCGGGCTTGTTGGGTGAGCAATACATTGGTTTTGAACCAGGTGGTGAAGAGGCGTTCTTGCAAGAGGGTGATACGATTTTCCTGACCCAGTCAGCGATTGTGCTGGAGCAGGTGATTGGTCAATTCATGTTTAGCAAGGCATCGGAGGGGGTGGACGAGTAATGCGTTCACAACTATTTTTTAGGCGTAGCTTAGCTGCCGTGGCTCTGTTTGGTGTGGTGGCAGGAAGTTCGTCGGCACTCGCCGCTGAACCTGCGCAAAGTATTGTGTTGTCGCTGGATGAGGCGGTTGAACGTGCACTGGCAGCGGATCCGCGTATCGAAGAGCGTCTACATCTGGTGAATGAGGCGCGCGCGCTATTGCAGCGTGCACAAGGCAGTGATGATCTGATCTTCGATGTGAACGCTTTTGTTGGTTTGACTACGCAGGTGGAGGGCGGTTTTTTTGAGCCGGGTACGACCACGCCGCGCTCTGATAAATATGAGTATAACGGCCTCACTACGTGGACTTCGGTGCAGTTCAGTATCATCAAGCCGCTCTACACCTTTGGTAAGATTGAACACTTTAGCGATGCGGCGAAAGGCAATATTACAGTCAAAAAAGGAGATGTGCGTCTTCAGCGTGCAGAGACCACACTTGATGTGACGCGTGCTTATTATGGCTACCTTGCAGCGCGTGATACGCGTTATCTGTTTGAAGATGTTGAGGGGCGTTTGCAAAAGGCGCAAGATCTGGTTGAGCGCTGGATTGCAGAGGAGAGTGGTGATGTGCGTCAGGCCGATCTCTACGCGTTGCAGAGTGGCATGGCGATTGTGAGGCGATACCACGCCACGGCTGAGTCGGTTGAGGCGATTGCCCTGGCGGGGTTGAAAATGTTGACCGGCATTGAGCGTCATGCCGAGCTTGAGTTGGCTGACTCACGTATTCGTCCAGTTGATTTGCCGCCGGAGGCGTTGGAAGAGTTACAGCAGATGGCGCTGGAACGGCGACCAGAAATGAATCAGCTGGCGGCGGGATTGCAGGCGCGGCGTTCACTGGTGGCCGCACATCGTGCCGGAAAGTTACCCAATATTTATGCGGGGGTTGCTGGTATGGCGGCTTATTCACCGAAACGAGAGAAATTAAAAAACCCTTATATATATGACGCGTTTAATGATTACGGCGCAACGCCATTAGTCGGTGTGAAATGGAACTGGGCAACGGGCGTGCAGGCGGCTGAAGTCGCGGGGGCGAATGCGGCGTTAGCGGCGTTAGCTGAGCGTGCTTCATTTGCGCAGCAAGGGATTCCTTTTCAGGTTGCGGAACAGTTTCATCATGTGCAGGGGCACTATAAGATGGTCGCGGAACTCAAGCAGGGCAGTCGCGCTGCAAGGCGCTGGATGGTCAGTCGTTATGTCGATTTCGAAGCGGGGCTTGAAGAGGCAGAGGCGGTGCTGGCTGCTTTTCAGGGGTATGTGCTGATCTATAGCGACTACCTGATGGCGGTGAATAACTATAATATGCATGTTGCGCGTCTGCGCCATGTGACGGGGGATTATTTATGAAGCGGCTACTGGTCATTGTTTGTCTATATCTCTTCACTTTATTGCCGCTCGGCGCGGTAGCGGCTAATGCACCTGCGCAACAGTTGGTGATCGATACCACTACCAAATTGTTGGCATTGATTGAGTCTGAGCGTGAGCAAATTACGGCGCGCCCCGTCTATATTTATGAACTGGTCGAGGGTACTATTTTTCCTCACTTTGACTTTGAGCGTATGGGGCGACTGGTACTGGGTAAACACTGGCGCAAGGCGAGTAAAACGCAGCGTGAACAGTTCGTTAAAGAATTTAGTTTTTTGCTGGTGCGTACCTATGCGACCGCAATGATGGATTACAGCGGGCAGGAGGTGATCTACCTGCCTTTTCGTGAAGGGAAAAAGAAAGATGAGGTGGTGGTCAGAACGGAGATCGATCAAAAAGGCGGTTTTCCGATACCGATTGATTACAACCTGCACCTGAAAGAGGGCGCGTGGAAGGTCTATAACGTCAAGATTGACGCGGTGAGCCTGGTGTTGAACTATCGCACCACCTTTTCGGGTGAAATTCGTAAATTGAAAGGGATCGATGGCTTGATTGCTCAGCTGCAAAAGCGCAATCAGGACGCGCGTGATGGCCAGTAATAGCGTTAAGGCACAATTTGAACGTCAATCTGAAGGGGTGTTTTTATTATCAGGTGAACTTAGTTTTGCTAGCGTGCCTGGTGTGCTTCGTGAAAGTGAGCCGTTACTCGTGAGCCGCAATGGCGGTGATGTTACTATCACGATTGATTTACAGGGCGTTGGCCGCAGTGATAGCGCTGGTATTGCCCTGTTGGTGGAGTGGCTGCGTAATGCTAACAATCAAAATAGAGGCATTACCTTTCTCAATATTCCGCCACAGATGTTGGCGCTAACTCGCTTGAGCGGGCTTGAGGCGGTTTTAGGGTTGTCAAAAATACCCGCGTAGCGTGTGATTGTACTTAAAATAGTGCTATTGGCGCTAATCATCTCGTTTTGCAGCGTTTTCTGGTACCATAGCGCGATATTTTTACCATAATAATAGAACAGCCGATGGTGATGTAAATCGTGCGTTAGCTGTTGATCGAGATTTTTTGATGCAAATTGATGAAATAAAAAAGATGATTGAAGCAGGAATGCCGGATAGTCAGGTGAGCCTGAATGGCGACGGCTCTCATTTTGAGGCAGTTGTGATCAGCAAGGCCTTTGAAGGCAAAGGGATGTTGCAGCAGCACCGCATGGTTTACGCTACGCTGGGTGACAATATTGAAAATGCTTCGATACATGCGCTCTCAATGAAGACCTATACTCCCGCTCAGTGGGAAGAGGCGCAGAAGCGCAGAGTGTTGTAGTTTCGATTAATAATGAAGGCCTCTGTCTTCATCTTGGGCTTCACCCGCTACATTTCGATAATGGTTTATTTAAAGACTAATCATGGATAAATTGATAATTTCCGGCGGAACGCAGCTTAACGGTGCGGTCCGTATGTCCGGTGCAAAAAACGCTGCGCTGCCAATTTTGGTTTCGACGCTGCTCGCGGATGAGCCTGTTACGGTCTGTAACGTGCCGCATCTGCACGATATCACCACCACCATGGAATTATTGGGTCGCATGGGTGTGATCTTAAGCCTGGGCGACAATATGGAAGTGGAGGCAG
>QIJH01000144.1 GCA_003232725.1 Chromatiaceae bacterium
AAATAGATAGAGCATCAGCATAATAGTGGCGGTGCCGGAAATCAGCAATAACAATAGAATAAAGATCGCAAAAACGCCTCTCATAACATTTTCTCCAGTCGCTTAAGCGGGGGTTGTATTGGTTGCGCCCTGAGGGTCATCCAGTAGTTGCACGGGGTCATTATTGGCCGAACAGTAGGTCCACATGGGGAGGGTGTCAGAAGGTTCAAGGTGAATCGATGATGGCTGTTTGCAGGTTGGACATTCACCGTCAGCATTGCTGGGGTGTTCTTCCATCTGGTAGCGTTTGTAGGCGATCACAGGGCCTGCGATCAGGAAGGCGGGTACCAGCACAAAATGGGCAAGCGGAATAAAGACGGTGATGATTGCCAGCAGCCACATTAGTGCCAGCATTTTAAGCGCACGCGCCGTTCGTTCCGACTGCGAGTAGTGGGTGATGTGCAGTTGACCGGTGGTGCTGTTGTTATCCGCATTTTTAATGCTGATGGTGCGATATCGCGTCGTGCTCATGCCTGTGTTGCCTGTTAAACTGCCAGTTAGTAATATTTAGGAAGGGACTCAATATACATTATGATAGCGATTGCGCAAGTTGAGTGGGCAGAGACATTGAGGAGGGTGTGCTTCAGAGGCATTTGAGGGTGAGGAATGAAAAAAATCTTAAAATTAATCGGGATAATAATTTCATCGTTAGTGGCGCTGCTGTTGGTGGCGGTATTAGCGATACCTGTGCTATTTAATCCGAATGATTATCGCGCCGAGATTGAGCAGTTAGTGAGTGATGCAACTGGACGGGATTTGAGTATCAATGATGATATTGAGCTCTCACTCTTTCCGTGGATTGGCATCACTACCGGTCATGTGACGCTGGCGAATGCGGCCGCTTTTGGGGCGGGGCAGTTTGCAAGCATTGATCGTGCTGAAGTCAAGTTACGTCTGTTGCCATTGTTAAGTCAGCAAATCGAAGCGCGCACAGTGATATTGCACGGCCTTCGGCTTGATTTGACTGTCGCTGATAATGGCGTAACCAATTGGGCTGATCTTGCGGGTGGTCAGTCGCAAGCCTCATCTGCTCAACAGACGGTACGGCCAGTAACGCGGCCATCGAGCGCTGTTACCGCGCCAGATGTGCAGTTCAGTGAGGCGGGTTTTGCGTTGCTGGCAATTGGCGGGGTTCAAGTGAAAGATGCGCAGGTGAACTACGTTGATCATGCCAGTGATGTGCGCTATGCCATCAGCCAACTCACCCTGGAGACTGGCCCGCTGGCATTGAACAGGCCAGTGGATGTTTTTCTGAGCAGTCAGTTTGAGGCGTCTCAACCCGCCATTGCTGGCCAGATTGAATTTCGAACCACGATAGTAGTGGATCATGCCAATGAGCGTTACCGTTTCGCTAGCACGACACTCAACGCGACATTGAATGGCAGTGATCTTCCCGCTGGGCAGGCAGTGGTAACGTTTGCGAGTGATATCGCGCTGGATATGGTGCAACAGACCGCGGCATTTTCGTCACTCAAGCTGGCTGGTTATGGTTTTGATCTCAGTGGTGAGCTAAACCTTGAGCAGTTGCTGACTGAGCTGGTATTTGATGGTAATTTTCATCTTGCGGAATTTAACCCTAAAACCGTGTTATCCACGCTGGGGATTGAGTTGCCGCCCACTGCCGATGCAAGTGTGTTAAGTCGACTGCAGCTGACGTTTGTGGTGGAAGGCTCGCTGGCACAATACCAGTTGAATCAGCTGGTATTGATGCTGGATGAGAGCCGTATTGAAGGGGCGCTGCAATTGGAGATGTCTGATGCACCACTGCCTGCGGTGAGGTATGACTTGACGATTGACCAGCTGGACCTTGATCGCTACCTGCCTCCGGCGGCGGATGAGCCTGCCGGTGGCGTGGTTGGCACTCGTTCGAGCACAGCCACTAGTGGCGCAGCTCCCGTTGTTACGCCAGCCATCGCTAGTGTGGCTGCTTCGACCTTACCACTGGAAACACTGCGCGCGCTTGATCTCGATGGCAACCTTAATATCGATAGACTTAAGGTATCGGGCCTGCAACTAAGCGCGCTCCAAACGAAGGTGCATGCGGCGGATGGAGTCATTCGAATGCATCCATTCAATGCGCAGCTTTATCAGGGCGAATACCGTGGCGAGATGCAGCTGGATGTGCGTGGTGATAAGCCAAAAATTTCACTGAATGAATCAATGACGCAGATTCATATCAGACCACTGTTAAAAGATTATATGGGCGAAGAGAAGGTGGGTGGCGTTGGTTCTATGCAGATGGCACTGACTGCTGAAGGCGATACCGAGGCTGCGATTATCAAAAGTCTGAATGGTACCGCCAGCATCGTCTTTGTAGATGGTGCAATCAAAGGGTTCAATATTGTGCAGATGGTGAGTGAGGCGAAGGCGAAGTTAAAAGGGCGTTCAGTGTCACCCGCTTCTGCTGAGAGACATGAGACCGATTTTTCTGAGTTAAGCGCTTCTTTCAAGATTAAAAATGGCGTGGTCAATAACCGTGATCTAG
The DNA here is from genome assembly GCA_003232725.1 of Chromatiaceae bacterium. Classification (GTDB taxonomy): domain Bacteria; phylum Pseudomonadota; class Gammaproteobacteria; order SZUA-140; family SZUA-140; genus SZUA-76. The sequence continues at coordinate 2,525 of QIJH01000144.1, forward strand.
CGATTAAATCACCATTTCTGCGGGTTGGTGGCGATGGTCAGGTTGATCTTGCGAATGAGACGATTAACTATCTTGCGACCATCGTGCTCAGTAAAACCAAAGAAGGGCAAGGTGGTAAGGGGCTGGATGAACTGCGAGGCTTGAAACTGCCACTGCGTGTCACGGGCTCTTTTGCAGAACCCCGCTTTAAACTTGAACTGGGTAATGCGCTGAAGGCGCAGGCAAAAGCACTATTGACGAAAGAGAAGGCGAAACTAAAAGCAAAGACCAAGGCAAAGCTTGAGCAGCTCAAGGTGAATGAAAAGGCGGCGTTGCAGGAAAAATTAGCAGCAGAAAAGGCGCGCCTGGAACGTAAGGCGAAAGAGAAATTAAAAGAGTTATTGGGGCGGTAGTGGTGCATGAGCAGGCAGCGATTTAGTACACGCCTGTTGGCGTGGTTTGAGCAACATGGGCGTAAAGACCTCCCCTGGCAGCAAAACCCAACGGCATACCGAGTGTGGGTATCGGAGATTATGTTGCAACAGACGCAGGTGGCAACGGTGATCCCCTATTTTGAGCGCTTCATGAAAAGCTTTCCCGATGTGCAGGCACTTGCAGCGGCAACGCAGGACGAAGTGCTGCACCATTGGGCTGGACTTGGTTACTACGCGCGTGGGCGTAACCTGCATAAAGCGGCGCAGGTCATCTGCGCGCAGCATGGTGGGCAATTTCCTGCAACGATCGATAAAGTGATGGCATTGCCGGGTATTGGCCGCTCAACGGCTGGGGCGGTGCTCTCGTTGGCGTTGAAACAATATCATCCAATCCTGGATGGCAACGTAAAACGAGTACTGGCACGTCACTGTGCCATCGACGGCTGGCCGGGTACGCCATCGATCCAGAAAGATATGTGGCTGTTAGCTGAAGAACGCACGCCAAAGAAAAATACCGATTTTTATACCCAGGCGATTATGGATCTGGGCGCGACTGTTTGTCGGCGTAGTAAGCCGTGGTGTGGCGAGTGCCCGGTGTCGCAGGATTGCATGGCATTGGCGGGGGCGTTGGTTGATCAGCTGCCGACATCGAAACCGCGTAAAAAGCTA
>QIJH01000031.1 GCA_003232725.1 Chromatiaceae bacterium
GACCGTTGCGCAGAAGACCGAAGACCTGTTCGGCTTTGCAGAAATTAATGTGCTGTCTTTTGCTGATATTTATGCAGGAAAAATTATGGCAGCCCTTGATCGCCAGCATCCGCGCGATTTATTTGATGTTCACCAATTACTAGAAAATGAAGGCATCACAGATGAGCTGCGCACGGCTCTCATTGTTTATCTTATCAGTCATGATCATTCGCCATTGCTTGCACCAGTATTAAAAGATATATCCCAGGATTTTGAGTAAAACTTTGTTGGCATGACAACGGAGACTATAATGCTAGCTACACTTCTTGAGGCTAGAGGAAAATTAATTGCTGATGTAACCGGAAATATGCCCGACAATCATAAAGAATTTTTGCACACGTTTTATAGCCGAAAGCCAAAGTGGAAATTACTTGGCATTGATGGGGTAGAAAACTTGCCTGCTGTCAGGTGGCGAGAACTTAATCTTGATAAATCTGGTGACGGTACGTGTGAAGAACTTCTTCGTAAGCTTGAGGCGGTGATCACTTTATAATGAGCTGACACAGAATTCTGAACGCTCTCAGGTGGAGTGCCATCTGGCGTCCACCGCCGCGCTGATTACCCTTGAGGATCATTGTTGTCATCCTCATCTTTGCTTTGGGGTTTGAGCCCATTCCTTTTATAATGGCTTCTCTCATCCACTTAATCGCGGCTACGGATTCTTCAGAGCTTTGATTATTTCCTTGGATACGGGCAGGGAGCTGGAATTAGCGGCCTTGGCAAGCTGGTTGATGTTATTGGCAATGCGAGACTTGCCCAGAGCGCCCAAAAGCTTTGCGAGTTGTTTGTGATCTTGGCGGACTGTTTCGTCCCGTGTGCGTTTTTTGGGTATTTCGGGGATGTCTTCCTTGAAGATCAGCCACCTTTCCTGCGTAATGCGTAACTACTCAGCGAGTAGTCAAAATTAACAGTGGCTACTCAGATCGCCATAAAGGTCGATTTTCAGGCCGTCAGCATCCTTTTTGAGGCTAACACGATTTTCTCGACCAAGGTGGGCACATGCTCTCTGGCTTCCCCAATTGATGAGCTGAATTTTATGGTGGCATTGGGTTGTTGTTGGGGTGGATGTTAGAATCTGAGGTCATGCATTAAGATCGCCTCAATATGAACTGTATATCCTGTTTTTCACCACCTTTATTGCCACATGAAACGCTGCCACGGGGCTTTCCAAGCCCCTTTAGCAATATACCGCATCCAATCGCGAGAAAGGCCGCGCTTGCGTTACAGCATCGATTAAGTGGTGAGCATGATTGGCAGCATGGGTTTGATGAACCTAGTGGCGGTAAAATGTTCGGTGTGCTGGTGGTGAGAGATGGCAGTGGCCAGATCGGTTATCTTGCCGCCTTTTCTGGCATGTTGGCGGGAGAGTGGGAATTGCCAGGATTTGTGCCACCGCTCTTTGATCAGCAGATGATAGATGATTTCATGCCTGATGGCGAAGCCCAGCTTGATGAATTAGAGGTGCAGCTTGATGAGCTTCAATACAGCCCGGCGTTCGCGCGACTGAATGATCAGCTTGTTACGCTGCAACAACAGCGAGATATTGCGCTTAATGTGTTAGCTGTGACACATAGTAAGCGTAAAGCATTGCGTCAAATTCAACGTGCGACAGTTGATTCGGCAGAGCGCGAGGGGTTGTTGATCAGGCTCTCTTTTGAGAGCCAGCAAGATAAACGTGAACGGCGTTCATTGTGTGCTGAGTGGCGTGACAGGCTGGCGCCTGTTGAGCAGCAAGTCGGCTTGATTGAGCAGCAGCTAATGGCGCTTAAACAGCAGCGCTCGCGGTTGTCCAGTCGATTGCATCGCAAGCTGTTTAAGGCTTATCGATTAAGTAACCGGCTGGGTGAAGAGAAAAGTGTGTCTGAATTTTTCGATGAGCGCCTGCCACCGGGTGGGACGGGGGATTGCGCTGCACCTAAATTGATTCAGTATGCACATCAGCAAGGGCTGGGGCCAGTAGCGCTGGCAGAATTCTGGTGGGGGAGTTCGCCGCAGGCAGGGATTCGCCATCATGGCAATTTCTATCCCGCCTGCCGAGGAAAATGTCAGCCGATACTGCCATTTATGTTGCAAGGCCTTGATCTGCAGCCGCGTCAGTTCACTCGACTGATCTTTGATGACCCGGATGCGCCAACGATCGTTTATGAAGATGAGCACTTACTCGTGGTGAATAAGCCGAGTGGTCTGCTATCGGTGCCGGGGAAAGAGATTGTTGACTCGGTGCAGACACGCCTGCGACAGCGTTATCCTGAACTGGAGGGGTTATTGTTGGTGCACCGTCTTGATATGTCCACCTCAGGTCTATTATTGGTGGCTAAATATCGCCCGGTTCATAAGGATTTACAGCAGCAGTTTATAAAACGCACTGTCGAAAAGCGTTATGTCGCGGTGCTCTCTATGCGATTACCGGAATGGGCAGATGATGGGGCTGTGTTGGATCGGGGTACTATCGAGCTGCCTTTAAGGGTTGATTTTGATGACCGGCCGCGTCAAATGGTCTGTTATGACCACGGGCGGATGTCAGTGACACACTGGCAAGTGATTGAACGCGGCGAGGATACAACACGTATCTATTTTTATCCTCACACCGGGCGCACGCATCAGCTACGTCTGCATGCCGCTCATCAATTGGGACTCAATGCGCCGATCTATGGCGATGAGTTGTATGGTGAGGCAGTGGAACGATTATTACTACATGCAGAGCGCCTCTGTTTTGATCACCCTGTCAGTGGTGAGCGTATTAAACTGGCGATTGCAGCACCATTCTAAATGCGCTGCTCTTAAATCATGCGGCGGTCGCATTTTTCAGGAAGGCTTTATGGCGTTGCTTCTCTTTACGTGAGGTGCGCCATGCGAGCCATAATTTCCGAATGGGGGTGAGTGAGGTGCGGTGTTCCAGTACTCGGTAGCCGTCGTTTTCAATCTCATCGAGAATGGTGCGGTAGATGGTGGACATGATGAGTCCGCTACGTTGTGGGTGGCGATCGCAGTCTGGTAGTAACTCGAAAGCTTCGTTGTAATAGCGCTGTGCGCGCTCGGCCTGGAATTTAAAGAGTGCACGGATGTTGTCGGTGGTTTTGTTTGCCATCAGATCATTGGTTGTGACCCCAAAACGATCCAGCTCATCAAGCGGGATATAGAGTCGGCCACGGACGCTGTCTTCATGTACATCACGCAGAATATTAGTGAGCTGAAACGCCATGCCAAGGGCGTGAGCATATTTTAGCGTTTTACGGTCATCGTAACCGAAGATCTCGGCAGACATCAAACCGACCACGCTTGCTACTCGATAGCAGTAAAGCGATAGCTCTTTGAAGGAGGGGTAGGCGTTGTAATCCAGATCCATCTCCATGCCATCAATGATTTCAATAAAATGTTCTTGCGAGAGGTCAAAATCCTTAATTGTCTGCTGTAGTGCCTTACCCACCATATGCTCGGCTTTATCCTCAAACACATGGACGACCTCTTCGCGCCACCAGGCCAGTTTGATGCGTGCAATCTCATGCTCTTCAGTTTCATCGACGACATCATCCACTTCACGGCAGAAAGCGTACAGTGAAACGATGGCCCGGCGCTGTTTAGGCGGGAGAAACAGGAAGCTGTAGTAGAAACTGGAGCCGCTTTTGGCCGCTTTGTTCTGGCAGTATTGGTCGGGTGTCATGGTTTATCGAAT
>QIJH01000239.1 GCA_003232725.1 Chromatiaceae bacterium
TTGATGCGGTAAAATAGATCTTGTCGGAATTTACCTTCCTTGACGAGTTGCGCAAGATCTTTATGGGTAGCGCTAAGGATGCGCACATCAACTTGGGTTTCCTGATGTGCGCCGACGGGACGAATGGCCTTCTCCTGGATGGCGCGCAGCAGTTTGACCTGCATATGGAGTGGTAGATCAGCCACTTCGTCAAGAAACAGCGTGCCGCCATCCGCGGCCTGGAAGAGGCCATCTTTATTAGTGGTTGCGCCGGTAAAACTGCCTTTTATGTGGCCGAAAAATTCACTCTCTACTAATGCCTCGGGGATTGCGCCACAATTGACGGGAATAAAGTGCTTGTCTGCGCTCGTGTATGAGGCGAGCGGCAAGTTCTTTGCCGGTGCCTGATTCACCGCTGATATGCACCGGTGCCTGGCTGCGTGCTAATTTTCTAATGGTCGTTCGAGTGTTCTCTATTTCAGTGGAATTGCCCAGCAGTGTCAGTGCTGCTTCTGGCGTGTTGGTTTGCTGTTTTGGGCTGAGCTTAAGTGCGGTAGTGACCAGTGAACGTAACATCCCTAAATCCACCGGCTTGGAGACAAAATCGAATGCGCCGGCTTTTAGTGCGAGCACGGCGGACTCCATGTTGCCGTGAGCGGTGATGACGGCCGCAGGAATTTCAGGGTGGCGCTGCTGTATGAATTGCACAAGGTCGATACCGTTACCATCTGGTAGCCTCATGTCAGTGAGGCACAGGTCGATGCCAGGGTGCTGTAATAGCACTGCTTTGGCTGCGGTGACAGAGTCTGCGGTGTGGCAATCGATTCCCATCCTTAACAGGGTAAGTTCCAGCAGTTCGCAGATATCAGGTTCATCGTCTACTACAAGGGCGGTGGGTTGGCTCATATTAAATTACCTGTCGTCTTCGGGGGTCGGCAAAGGTGATGCGGAAGCAGCTACCTCTGCTATCGTCTGGAATATAATTAAGATGCGCCTGGTTGGACTCACATAGTTCGCGGGAGATGTATAGTCCAAGGCCTGAGCCGTTGGCGGCGGTGGTGAAAAATGGCTCAAAGATCTGTTCGGCGAGTTCGGGTTCTATCCCTTTTCCATTGTCGATGACTTCAAGATAGGGGATGTTGGATTCTTTAACGATCCCGCCTTGTAGCCATAGTTGGGGCAAACTGTCCTGGTCGCCATGGCGCAGTCCATTTTGACAGAGGTTCAGTACAACCTGTTGTAGTTGGCTTTCATCAAAGCGAATGATATTGATGTTATCGCTTAAGGTGTGGTGTATCTGAGAACTCAGCACATCTTCATTAAGGCAAAAGTCATCGACAAATGATGCGAGCCATTGATTGAGGTCTATCTCTTCTGGACTAGAGCGGTCACGCCGGTTGAGTTGCATGATGTTTTCAATAATGGTATTGACTCGTTGAGAGTGGTTCTGGATGATTTCAGTGAGGCGAATTTCTCCCTTATCGAGGTTTGATGATTCTGCAAGCAGTTGTCCTGCGTGGCTGATTGCACCCAGTGGATTGCGGATTTCATGCGCGATACTAGCGGTCAGGCGGCCTAACGATGCCAGTTTTAGTTGTTGTGCCTGTTGCGCAATGGCCGCCATATTTTCAAGAAAGATAAGCGTTCCTGAGTCATTGTCTTTTCCCAGGTGGGCAAAGCGAGGCATGATACTGGGAGCTGTTTCTGATGATTTGAATGGTTGTGGTTGATCGTTTGGGTGAGCCCACCAATGTTCGATTTGGCGCATAAGCGGCGCTGATAATTTGCTAATCGTAATTTCATTTGACTGCTTTTCACCTAGCAGGTTACGAGCTGAGGCATTGATCAGATGGATTTTTTGGTGATGGTCGATCACTAAAATACCGGTTTGCATGCGCTCGATGATGTATTCAGTCAGTTGTGCCATGCTGGCGAGGTCTACGCCGCGTTTTTCAGCCAGGGCCTCACTGTCATGTAGTCTTTTTGCTAATGCCTGAGCAAGGATGGCGGTTGCGAACAGGCTGGCGCCCAGCAAGCCTGCCTGGGTGTAATTAGTGTTCCACAGTGGGTGACTCCATGAGGTGTAGATCTGCTCGGACAGTAGTGCGATAGTCGCAATTGAGGCGATTAAAATGGCCGCTCGACCAAAGATCAGGAGGCTTCCGCCAGCAACGGCGATGACGAGTAGTATCCCCATGCCGCTTCCAATGCCACCACTGGCGTGCATCAGCAAGGTGATGATGGCGATATCGACCAGCACATGAGCGTAAACCTGGGATTCAAAGTGCGGTGCTTGTCTTTTGATCGATATGACATTTAACAGGCCTACAATGAGGTAGACAATGCTGGTGGCGTAGAACAGCTTGAAGTTGCTGGAGCCTAACGGATATGGGATTGAGTCCGAATAGCAGAGAATAGAGGCCAGGCCTGCGAGGGTAATGCGATACAGATTTAACAGGCGCAGGGGAGACCACATCTGTGTATTGGCTATCTGTTTGGCTTTGCTGCTATTCAGCATGGTCGTTAGTGTTTTTTATTCTATGTGAACTGTTTAAGCTATCGTCATTTAGGTTGTTTTTATGAAAAATGTTTTGATTTATCTCGTTTCTCAGTCACCGCGTCGGCGTGAATTGTTGCACCAGATTGGTGTTGAGCATGAGGTGCTTTTGGCTGATATCGATGAAACGCCACATGTTGGCGAGGCGGCAGAGCTGTATGTGAGCCGAATGGCATTAGAAAAGGCGCGCGCGGGGCGGGCAAGCTTGTCTGTGATCGATAAGCCGTTGTTGGCGGCGGATACCTCGGTGGTGGTTGATGATGAAATTTTAGGTAAGCCGCATGATGAGGCGGATGCATGTGCGATGCTGCAGCGCCTCGCTGGGCGAACCCATCGGGTGATCAGTGCGGTGGCGCTGGTTGATGAGGTGGTGGAGGTGAGTTGTCTGAGTGTCAGTCATGTCACGTTTCGTGGTATCAGCGATGCAGAGAGCCGTGCTTATTGGCGCAGCGGGGAGCCTGCGGATAAGGCGGGTGGCTATGGTATTCAGGGGCTTGGCGCACGCTTTATTGAGCGACTTGAGGGGAGCTATTCTGGAGTAATGGGGCTGCCATTGTTTGAAACGGCCGCTTTGATGCACGATTTTGGGATTCAATTGTCCTTTTTTAATGTTAAAGCGCATGAATAGTATCTCTGCGTTCTTTTCTGGTTATGTTTCTTGCGGTTAAAAGGGGTAGACTCTGTCGGCTACATCTATATAGTTCGCGGCCTTGATGGAAAAATGACCCATGAGTGATGAAATACTGGTAAATGTGACGCCACAGGAGACGCGGGTGGCGGTGGTTGAAAATGGCCTGCTGCAGGAGATCTATATTGAGCGTAGCTGTAAGCGTGGTCTGGTGGGGAATATTTATCATGGCAAGGTGAGCCGGGTATTGCCGGGCATGCAGGCGGCGTTTATTGATATCGGACTTGATCGTACTGCCTTTTTACATGTTTCGGATATTCAGTTGCCTGAACGGCTTGCACTGGATGATGACAATGCGGGTGTGAAGCCTGATGTGCCGATTGAGTCGCTGCTGAGTGATGGACAGAAGGTAATGGTGCAGGTGTTCAAGGACCCGCTGGGCAGTAAAGGTGCTCGCCTGACGATGCAGATCAGCATCCCTTCGCGTTATCTTGTTTTTATGCCGTCGATGACGCACCTCGGTATCTCACAAAAAATTGAGGATGAGGCAGAGCGGTTGCGGCTGCGTACGATCCTTGAATCGGGGGCGGGCGATGAGGGGGGTGGTTTTATCGCGC
>QIJH01000250.1 GCA_003232725.1 Chromatiaceae bacterium
TTGGTCACAAAGACCTCGCCATGCTGAAACGGACTCATGGTGCCGGGATCAACATTGATGTAGGGGTCTAATTTGATCAGGGTCACTTTCAGACCCCGCGCTTCGAGAATCGCACCTAAAGAGGCGGAGGCAATGCCTTTTCCAAGAGAGGAAACCACACCGCCTGTGACAAAAATATACTTGGTCATGAATACCTAACGAGTAAGAAGTTTGCGTTTAAAAACAACAAACAGGACGGGAGGGTATATTACAAGAGTAGCCCTTATTGCTCAATCGAATTTTGTTTGGCAACGCCATTATATATTGATGGGAGCCATCGATAAATGGCAATCAGCGGATTGTGAACGTGACAGAAGGCTCATTGTCCTGCGCCAAAAACGGCTCACAGTCGTAATACCCAACAACTGCCGCGAGCTGGTCTCCGAGGTAGATCAACGGAATTCGCTCGCGCTGCCACGGCGGTACCCCCGCTTGCTGTAACAACCCTTTCAGTTCATGCCGGTGCTGACGGCCTGCTAACTGGCAGCGCTCGCCACCGCGCCGAAATCGCACCGTCATGGGTAACCTTTCACACTGTGCGAGACTCAAACCGTGCGTATTCTCGTTTTTAACATGGGTCTTGCTGATGTGGGCATTCAGTACCCCTTGTGCAGCGGGTAGTTTAAGCCCACCTTTTGACCACTGCCAGTGCAGCATAACTAAAGCATCAAACGAAGGCAGTGGCGGCATCGCATAAAGATGCTGGCGGTAGCGTCGTAACTCACCACCCTGCCATGAGACCAGCGGCGTCGCGTCTTCTTTGACATTCATCATTGACGCCTCGATCTGCTCAATAACAACTGAAGAAACAACACCTAAATATAATTTCTTAATCCAGAATCTCAATAAATTTTTGCGTCGTCGCACACTCATTTGGTGCAAATAATCCAGCGAAATCCGTTCCGGTAGCGGTCTGCCCAGCTGCCACTGCGCAGCACATTTCAGATCTTCCACTGCTAGCTCATCCAGCAAACCAGCCGCATCTGCGCAGTGAGCCGCTGAACGGGATAGCGTTGTGCTTAATGCGGGCCAGTGTGCCTTAAGGATTGGCATCACCTCATGGCGTAGAAAATTACGCTCAAAACCGAGGTCTTGATTACTCGGATCTTCAACCCACAGAAGTGCTTTTTCAGCGGCATAATCGTTGATCAGGGCCTGTTCAATCGCCAACAGAGGGCGTGCCAGCTGCCCATTTGAAAAAGAGCGGCTATGCGGCATTGCAGCCAGACCATGCGGGCCAGCACCCCGCATCAGCTGAAGCAATAATGTTTCTGCCTGGTCCTCACGATGGTGTGCGGTTAACAGCACGTCCCCCGTTTCAATGAGCGTTGAAAAGGCATGATAACGGGCATCGCGCGCGGCAGCTTCAGGGCTTTCGCCTTTTTTCGCGCTGGCGTTCACATTAAAAACATGGCAAGGGATATCAAGCAGATCACACACCGACACTGCGTGCGCAGCCCACTGTGCTGCTTTGGCGTTTAGCCCGTGGTTAACATGAACGGCATTAAGGGTCGCTGACAGCTGCGGGCGCAGGGTCGCCATGGCATGAAGCAATACATGAGAATCAATACCACCGCTAAAGGCAAGCCAGTAGCGGTTTGCCGGTATCTGTTGCAACGCCTCGCCTAATTGCTGTAACAAGCGGGTTGTCGCTGCAGCCGCCATCGCTCTCGTTACTCGCTTTTGAAGTTGCCGTATCCCATCAGACGCTGGTAACGACGCTCAATCAGCTGGTCCAGTTCTATCCCATCAAATTCCGCCAGCGCCTGCTTAATTGAACATTTAAGGCGATAGGCCATCATGTCAAGATTACGATGAGCGGCGCCCAGCGGCTCATCGATCACTTCATCGATCAACGCCAGCTCTTTAAGGCGCTCAGAGGTGATGCCCATCGCTTCGGCAGCCTCTTCTGCCTTGTCTGCACTCTTCCACAAAATCGTGGCGCAACCTTCCGGTGAAATCACCGAATAGGTACTGTATTGCAGCATTGATACCCGATCACCGACACCGATGGCCAGTGCGCCACCCGAGCCACCCTCACCAATCACGGTACAGATAATCGGCGTCTTCAGCGTTGACATCACACGCAGGTTGCGTGCAATTGCCTCACTCTGGCCGCGCTCTTCTGCATCAACACCGGGATAGGCACCCGGGGTGTCGATAAAAGTCAATACAGGCATCTTAAAGCGTTCCGCCATCTCCATTAAGCGCTGTGCCTTGCGGTACCCTTCCGGGCGCGGCATGCCGAAATTACGCCGTACTTTCTCTTTGGTATCACGCCCTTTCTGATGACCGATAATCATCACAGGGCGATCATCGAGGCGCGCAACGCCGCCGACTATCGCCGCATCATCGGCAAACATACGATCACCGTGCAACTCTTCAAAATCGGTAAACATGAGATTAATATAGTCGAGTGTATAAGGACGCAGTGGATGACGTGCCAGTTGTGAAACCTGCCATGGTTTCAACTTGGAGAAAATGGACTCCGTCATCGAGGTGCATTTCTCTTCCAGACGCGCCAGCTCTTCAGAGATGTTGATATCATTGTCGCTACCGACATTCCGCAGCTCTTCGATCTTCGCCTCCATTTCGGCGATTGGCTGTTCAAATTCCAGGTAATTCAGGTTCATATCAATCCAAAATCAAAATATTCCCCGTCATTCTAGCAGGTTAGCGCCAGTGAGTGTATGTCACGCTGAGTGTATGGCAGCCACCCCTATTCCACGTCTACTTATAAATCACCCGTACATCGTTGGCCACTTCGCGCAGTCGCTGCAACAACTCATCGGTTGGCCGCACCCGCCACTCTTTGCTTAGTGCCAGGCGTACGGTGGCATCTTTGCGCTGATAATTGATCCATACCGTACAGCGCCCCTCACGAAATGGTTGCAGCGTTTTGCTTAATGAAGTGACAAAACCGTTACCTGCGCGCGCCTCGTCGATATCGATCTCAAGCCCGCGCGCATGACGTGCGCGTGCCTGGTCAATATCGTAAATTGCCTCGGCGCTCATTCTAAAGCCACCGGAGAAATCAGATTCGCTCACCTCACCACTCACAATCACCAGGCGGTCTTTTGTTAACAGATCCCGGTATCGACTATAGGCATCCGAAAATGCCGCAACTTCAACCCGCCCAGTGCGATCGTCCAGCGTCACAAAGGCGATTTTTTCGCCACGGCGGTCATTACGTGTATTGATAGCGGTGACAAACCCCGCCACCGAAACCGTTTTATTGGCGCGCAGTTCTGCAATGCGACAGGTAATAAAATGGCTGAGTTCTTTTTCATAACGCGCAATCGGGTGCCCTGTCAGGTACAACCCCAACGTCTCTTTTTCACCCAGCAGGCGCTGCTCTTCACTCCACTCAGCCACTTTAATGCCAGTGATCGCCTCATCCGGTTCGCTCGGCTCTGTCGGGCTTGATGAACCAAACATGCTTGTTTGCTTTGATGCCACTTCACGAGCATGTTGGTCGGCAAGTTGCAATGCACT
>QIJH01000106.1 GCA_003232725.1 Chromatiaceae bacterium
TGAATTTCATCAAGAATGACAAGGCTGTCTTCATATTTTTCAAGAAATAAAATAGGGTCACTTAATTTCTCTCTATCTTCATAAGACTCCAGATCAAGATAAATTGACGGCCTATCTGCCGCGATATCAAGTGCAAGGGTGGTTTTGCCGACCTGACGAGGGCCAACAATGGCGACAGCAGGCTGACGATTTAATGAACGCTCTATCTTGGCGCGTATTTTCCGACTTATCATCATTGTAATTTAGGACGAAAAGGGGCAAATTGCAAGGATAAATCGGGAGGTTGCTGGGAGGGGGCTGAGCCTTATATTTTAAATCCGACAGACTCCCAGGCAGGACTTGAGAGAGCTTTATGGACGCATGTGCTTTAACGCACTTGTCTCCAATCTTGATGATCACCCTCGCAATCATGCCATTCTTGCTAAAAACACTCATTGGCGTTTAAGCCAGCCTATGATTTAACACCCACTCCCACTATTGCACTGGAAAATAGGGATTTAGCAATGGCTTGCGGTTTGCGCGGCCGTATGGCGAATAAAGAAAACCTTTTGAGCGGTCATGCTCGCTTTCTCCTCAATGAGGAGAAAGCGAATTTCATCATAGACGATATGACAGACATCATTAGGTCTGAATGGGGCTTCTGCTTACATCGTGCCGGAGTCAACAATCAAGACTGTGAAACCATTCGCAGTAGCTATATTTATGAAGGGTTTTTTAATTCAATATCCGAATATTAAAATGGAATGAGGTAATCTATTGCCATTGGCATTGTGTAATCATACACCCTTGAGGAGTGTTATCTGTTGGAGCGAGATTAGACTTCGGCTAAATTCCCTTTGCTTTGCAACCAGCCACGCCGATCAGCGGCACGCTTTTTGGCCAGCAACATATCCATCATCTCATCAGTATCATCACTGCTATCCAGTACCAGCTGAACCAGCCGACGGGTATCAGGGTCAATCGTTGTTTCACGCAGTTGCAGTGGGTTCATTTCACCCAGCCCTTTAAAGCGCTGTACGTTGATTTTACCTTTCAGTTTTTCGGCTTCGATGCGACTTAATATACCGCGTTGTTCGTCATCATCGAGTGCGTAAAAAACATGTTTACCGACATCGATTCGATAGAGTGGTGGCATCGCGACATAGACATGCCCTGCGGCGACCAATGGACGAAAGTGTCTTAAAAACAGTGCTCAAAGCTCACTCCCTGATACTATCGACGTAAAATTGTTTTCAAATAATCATCTGACGCAAAAAATTCAGGGTCTTTTCCTGTCAATGCTTTAGTCAACGGTACAATTTTTGTTCTAACTCCCATACCTCGGTAATCAACATAACCATAGTCACGGAGCACTTCCATAATGATCGTATTTCTGGGTGAGCGTTGGCCAGCCTTCATTTTTTCAACAGTCATTGAGTTAGGTAGTGCACCAGGACTGGTCACTTCAAATCGATCAGAATAGCTGGCGACTTCAATTTCAACGAATCGAGTCCAATCGCGGTGCGCGAGGGCATTAATGACGGCTTCTCTAACTGCTTCTAGTGGGTAAAACCACTGAGTTACCCGCCGCAGGCCTTCATCAATCTCTCCCGCTTCCTGTGAAATAAATGGCTTCATTGCAACCATGAAACGCTCAATGATCCCACCATCCACCAATCGCTTATCGCCGTTACCTATATCCCACCTGCCAACCATAGGCCCATCCATAATTTCGTCAAGTGCTGCCTGATACTCTTTATCTACATCGTTAAACGCCATGACTCGCAAGCCAGATTGCTTGAGGAAACGACGAGGGTTTTTACCAAACAACACCAGTCCGGCAATAGTGCAGCAGATATTCCCAGCCGCTTCGGTCAGGAAGCTTAAGCCAAGTAATCTATCCTGCCACTCCTGCGGAGTTTGAGGAACCTCAGGGTCATGCAATATATCTTTAATGTAATTCGTTAGCCGCACATCATCTAAACAGCCTATATCGGTTCTGGGTACCGGCATAACCTCTGTGTGCAGCATACCACCCAATTCAAACAAGCGCATTTGCTGCTCTCTCGTCGCCAACCTAGAAGTTGAACCAACGCGAATATAAATATCTTCTTTGCCACGATCACGAACGACATAGGGCTTAGTGATACCTTTGGGAAAGCTTATAACCGCAACCGACTTACCGTCATCCAGTTTAATTTCTTCATAAAAAGGTAAAATCATCGGGTGAATCTTATCCTGCATAACATTCATCACCCACTCTTCAACGTTTTCCCTTTGAATGCCACTGATGGAACCATCATCTTCGATACCTAGTAGTAACTTCCCCCCCTCAAAATTGGCCATGGCGACTACCTCTTTGGCCAACTGCTCTGGACGAATATCATCGCGTTTAAACTCTACCCCTGAATTTTCACCATTGGCTATAATTTCTAGTAATTCAGTCTTTAACATGCTGTTCTCCCAAGGTGATACCACATTTAATTGAAACCGTACTTCTCGCGGCGTTGATTGAATGCACTCTTACCACCTTCCAAAATATCTGCTGCTAATTTTTGTACTGCTGGCACATCAATTGCGCCTTGCTGTTCTGGCAGAATTACCCCTTGATTGTCTTCAACACTCAGCACGCCAATCCATTCTGCATCACCAAATACCGGAATATTCGCATTATGGGTTGCAAATAAGAACTGACGGTTTAACTTTGCCCTACGCAACTCGGCAACAATTCGGTCAGCAATAAAGGCATTATCGAGGTTATCTTCCGGCTGATCGAGAATAAGCGGGTCTTCGTTATCCAAAAGTAATAGATGCAACACGGCTGTACATTGCTGCCCCGTTGATAACTCTTCTATAGATCTGAATTGAGCATCTCTTTCACCATGAGTCACGTTTAGCTCTATCGCCATCGTATCAGGTATCACAAGTTCTTCTAATGCTAACAATGAACGCTCAGGTAAGCGGCACAAGGCCTTCACTACAGCATCAGTAAGACCGAGATCAACAGATAGCGTTACCCCCCACTCATCGTTACGAATGGTTGCGGCAAGACTGGCTGGCGAAAATTCACCTTCCAGAGCCCAGACAAGTCGTTTAAGACCAATACCCTCCATGTTGCATGCATTTAGGAAGTCCACCAACACTTGGCGATTCCCTTCTGCTGTCAACGCCAGTCGTACTTTTTGCTCCAGCTTACGATTCAAACGCTTCACCGATTGTTGCATCGCACTGCCGCGAGCGCTGGTTTGCTGATCTAACTCAAGCAATAGTTTTTTGCGTTGACTATAAAGCGCATCAATTTGCATTTGCCTGCTTTGCAAGGCCATTTGCTTAGGGCGTATTTGCTCAATTTGAGTCAGTAGCAGCTGATATTCAGCTCCTATTTGCCGACCTGTTTTCCCCTGGCTTGTGGGAATGTCTTTAAATGCATTTCCAAGTTGTTGCTCTTCTTCACGAACCACCTCACTGAGTTTCTGCTGAACAGACTTTAGCTTCTCTGTTGCTTCGATTCGCAACTAATGCTGTTCTGACACTATCTAAGATCTCACGTTGTTGCTTTAACAGGTTCGCATGCGGCAAATTTTCTAAGCTGGCATCGCTCAAGAAAATGGTCTCCGGCAGACTGTCCTGGAGTGTTTCAATGGCTTCTTTAATGCGAAGCGCCTCTTCATTGCCGCGTTCATTCAGTTGTTTTTCTTTTTCAAGCTTTGGAATAATCTTGAGCTTTTCATCAAGACCTAAGTTTTGAAATTGCTTCTCTTGCTCTAGCAATTTCGGCAGACGTTCAACCTCTGCCGCTATATCAGATTTTTGATCAAGCGCACGCTCAATAGCATCACGATTTTCACCTAATGTCGTGAGAATTTTTGCTATCGTCGTATCAAACTGCTCTTGTTCGCCTTCTAGGAAACGCTCGATTAACTTGTTCCTACTTTGAGTATCACGGGTCATCTCATAAATTTCGTTTTGACCGTAAAGCTCGATACCCGGCAGCAAATCCTTTGGCTTATAAGGTGACACATTCCCATCCTCATCCATCACTACTGGCTGATTGCCATATTTTCGACTCACGGTAAATATACGGCCATGCATGGCAGCAGAACGTACAGTAACTTCCACCAGGCCTCTTTCATTACCAAGGTTACTTCTCAAAATGGCGTCATGCTGCATTTTCGCAGCCTTACCAAAAGGCTTCAGATCAAAGGCAAATCGAATACATTCCAATAAGGTTGATTTACCCGTACCACGACCACCAATCACTGCATTAAGGTGCTCAGATGGCTCGATATCCACACCGTCCAGATAACCGCCCACAACATGGACTCGTTTAATAGCAGAAGCAAAATTTTCAGGCTTATCCGAATTTAAGCGAACCCGCGAAGCAGCATCCAAAAAAGCCTGCTTAAAAGAGGCAAAACAGGGTTGGGTCATTTTGATTAAGCAAGAAGCACTATCACATTTAATATCATCAGGCATAGCCACATCAGCGGCGTTAATCGCGGCCATTTCACGTTCACGGCGGTAATTTACATCCTTATTGAGAAAGGCTTTTCTATAAAAATCACCCTCTACACCCTTGAGGTCATCAATTGAGCCAGGAATCTGTGCTGCTAGCAGCCCTTTATGCTGCCAAATGTGGTTCATTCTGCGTTTAAGCACCCCGTCGTCATTGGTGCTATGAGCGGAAAAAATGAAACCACCAATTTCGTTTATTTTATCGATGAGTTGAATTGCAGTTAAATTGGTTGGTAGCACACCACCTTCTGGGTCAAGCAAATCTAAGCGCCCCAAAATGCGCTCTAATTCTTGTGAAGTCTTATCTTCATCAAACAAACAGACAAAGTGTGTTTTTTCACTGGAGGCAATCTCAAAACCCGGGAATACCACAATGCCATTGCCGGCAAACAAGGTGCGCATCTTCTCAATGCTATCTACCGAACCATGGTCAGCCAATCCAATCACTTCAACCCCTGATTCTAACGCGACATGCAGCAACTGTTGGTTATAGTCATCTTCAGAAAGCAACGGCTGCTGACCTCGGTATTTAATGTACCCAGCAGGGTTCACCTGTAATGCACACTTAAAGTATCGTGCTTTGGTATAAGTGTGATTCTGGTTTATATCAGCCATTAGCACTTCCCTTATTAAAAATATTTAACTAACTGCGTTTTCCCGTCTGCAACTCCTGCATTGTACCCTGTTTGATCTGGCGGGTTTTGTTAAATAGCACAACTGAAAATGGCAAGGCAAAACGTATAAAAGAGAAAGTTTATCGCTATAAATGACCGATCAAGTGCGCTTTTAACACCACCAGAGGACAACAAAACAATCGTTCAAAAAGTTCTCATTGATGTTGTAGGGTTCCCACGCAAGCATGTGAAAGCCAGTCAATTCAAGTGTGGCTAAGTAGAAAAAAAGTAGTGGGAAAATTAAGAGGACATCTTTGCACGGGAACCAGTTTTCGTCCCTGCAAGTCATAAATGATCGAAAAAACGGAGTTTACACGAAGTAAATGGCTATTTTGAGATCATTGATAACGTAGCTGGAGCGGAAAGTAGACTCATGCAAAGGTCTCAGAGTAACGAGATTAGACTTCGGCGAGGTTGCCTTTGCTTTGCAACCAGCCACGTCGATCAGCGGCACGCTTTTTGGCCAGCAACATATCCATCATCTCGTCGGTATCATCACCGCTATCCAGTACCAACTGAACCAGCCGACGGGTATCAGGGTCAATCGTTGTTTCGCGCAGTTGCAGTGGGTTCATTTCACCCAGCCCTTTAAAGCGC
>QIJH01000180.1 GCA_003232725.1 Chromatiaceae bacterium
CGGTACCGATATCCATGCCGCGATAGATCAATGCGGAATCAACGCTGATAATCTCACATGGCAAGGCCTTCACCAGCTGCACCGCAATATCGGTTTTACCGGCGGCCGTCGGCCCCATCAAAAATATTACCGGAGTTTCATTTTGTTCACTCATCGCCACCACACCACCTAAATACGCATCAAGCCATCATATGATACACACAACACACTCATTTCTTTATATAATCCAGCCTGACCAATGACTATTTCATTTTTCACTATGCTGAATAAGTGACTCCAGATAAACTATATAGAGACCAGACTAAAAACCACCATGCCATCTACTCAAGCATTCTTTATTCGCACCATCAGCATTGCCGCATTGATAGCAATACCGCAAATAGCTCAAGCCGATGTAACCTCGCCGTTCTATAACGTTAATCAAAACCCATTGACTCAGCTTCAGGGGCTGCCACCGCTGGAAAAAGGGATCGTGATGGAAAGCGGCATGACCAGCGCTAATGTGATGTTGGATATCACCAGTGCCTCCATTTCAGAAGTTGTCCAGCAGGAGCAGATCATCCTCGACGGTGAAACTTACCGTCTCAATCTAATGTTTCGCCACGGCCTTAAACAGTCTGTTTTTGGTATGAAAGGGGTTGAAGTTGGCATTGACATCCCTTTTATCAGCCACCGAGGTGGCACGCTGGACGGCTTCATTCGCAACTGGCACAACATTTTCGGTCTCAGCAACAGTGAACGCGATCAATTCCAGGACGACCAACTTCTTTACCAATACCGTCGCAACGGCGTGACTGCATTTCGTATGCTCAACACCAGCAGCTCCATCGGTGATATCCGACTCTCTGCCGCGTGGCAACTCGCATGCCGCCGTTCTGATGAAACAGACTGTAGCGCACTGCGCGCCAGTCTAAAGCTGCCCACCGGCAAAGCTGAAAAACTGAGCGGTAGCGGCGGCTTCAACTTCTCACTTGCCCACACCACCTCACGCACCTACCAGCGCTACACTTTCCATTATGGCGGCGGCCTGCAGATCAATGGCCGCAGTGATTTACTGGATGAGCAGCAAAAGAATGTCGTCGGATTTGCCAGTGCCGGAGTCAATTACCAACCAGAACGCTTGCCTTGGATGGTTTTCAAAGCACAACTGGATGGCAACAGCGCTATGTATGATAGTGCACTGAAAAACCTGGGCAGTGATTCGGTACAGATTAACGTCGGTGGCAGCATCCTGTTGTCAGCTAAAACGGTGCTGGATATCGGTGTCGTAGAAGACATCGTCACCAGTACCGTGCCGGATGTCGTGTTTCATTTTGCGCTGCGTATGCAGTACAAACAGTAGCTTAGAAGTCCAGAGAGAGTTTCATATTATAGCTATTCGTTTCTGCCATATCCGCCTGCAATGTCAGACTCATGATTGGCATAAAGCCGATCTTTACGCCCACACTGCTGCGTGTCATTGACTCATCATAATCCTGTAATGTCAGTAGCGTGGTATTTTCACTG
The DNA here is from genome assembly GCA_003232725.1 of Chromatiaceae bacterium. Taxonomy (GTDB): domain Bacteria; phylum Pseudomonadota; class Gammaproteobacteria; order SZUA-140; family SZUA-140; genus SZUA-76. The sequence goes on from QIJH01000180.1 coordinate 1,507, forward strand.
CCATCAAACCAGACCTGGCCAACAGAGGCGTAAGGGGTAAACATCGCAAACCCCTTACTGATGCCCACATCAACACCGTATGTACTGATATCAAGGTCATCAACGCCATCCAAGCTAGCGGTATGCAACGACAGTGAAACAGCAGGCATAGTGATAGAGCCCGCAATCAGCGCTTTGCGAATTTCACCACCCATCATCGTCACATTACTACCGGGTACCGAGACATAACTCACACCAAGATCCACCCCGAATGGCAGCCCTTTGCGCACAATCAATTTCGGCACAATCAAACTTGAAGGTGCACTGCCATCACTCACCACCTGGTTCCACACGGTAGAATCCAGTTCAACGCTACCGATGACCACGCCAATATCAAAACCGGTAATGCCCATTGACTCAGCCGGCGCCACTGAGTTGTAAGCAACCGCAGTAGCCAACTCCTCTATCAGCGTATTAAATGTCGTTTGCCCAAACCCTGCTGGCAACGCAATATCACTATCGCCCGCACGCGCAGGCAAACTCACTACCAATAACACTCCTAATAATGCAAATGCCGAAACTCGTTTGATCATCTTTATCCTCCTTAATCACTCATCCAGAAATCATCTCCACACTACCAATCACTTTAAAACCAATCTGTGAAAAGGAGCGCAATTATTAAAGCCTCACCGCACACCCATTTAAAGCATAACGACAGATAATATTTCTACCTGAGCAATTAATGACTACTTAATCGCAATCGCCAAGCGATATTCATGCGGGATCACCAGCCCATCCGTTGTTTGATAGGGTGCCGCCAATTCAGCAAAGACATTGCGCACTTCACCAAGCTGATCCGCTCTTAAGGCATCCAACTGCTGCTTCATGATCGCGGAATCAACACAATTGTGCCAATAGCTATCGAAATCCGGGAAGTGGTATTCAAAACGGTTAACCTGAGACTCAACACTGGAAAAACCAACCTGCTCTAATAATTTTTCCAGCACCCCATCACTCATCGAAATAATTTTATCGACCGCAGGTTGTTCCGACTCAGGAATGCGGTTCTTAAACACCTGCTGCATCCAGTGAACAGAGGTCATCCCTTCTAATGTATCCCATACCGCTAGCGCACAACGTCCACCCGGTTTTAAAACGCGCTGCATCTGTTGTAGTCCTGCTTCGGGGTCGTTAAATAGCATCACACCAAAACGGCAGGAAATACGATCAAAATGGTTATCGGGAAATGACAATGCCTCGGCTGCCATGGTTTGAAACTGGAGATTATCGAGTTGCTGCTCACGCGCTTTGCGCGCAGCCACCTGCACCATGCCAGCGGCGGCATCGGTGCCAGTGATAGTGATCAGCGGCTGTCGTTTAGCGAGTGTCAATGCAGGCTCGCCAGTGCCGGAAGCAAGATCAAGAATCAGATCACCGGGCTGAGCATCAAGTGCCTCCAGCAACGCCTCACCCACCGGCGCAATATGTGGTGCCCATAGGTCGAACTTCTCTGCAAGGCCATCCCAGTCGGGTTGATTGTCTTCTCTGCTCATCGGTTCTCTCGTGACCCTATTCTATTACACTGGATAGACAAAAGCGCACCACTTTGTGCTAATACCCACCGCGCTAAAGCAGCACGCTTTATCCGTTCCTGCTTGCAGCATAACGATTTTTTTGCGGAGCATCCTTACAAAGGATGCCATAAAAACCAGTTTCAGTCCCCTCATGATTTGAGGTGAATAATATCCACCAAAGAGCTGCTTTGCTGTTTATGACGTATGTAAGCCTCTATGACGGGATCATGTGCGCGATACAATCCGTTCTGATCACACAATATGAAATCCTGCTCTACCAGAGCTTTCAAAATATTCCTGACGCTGCCCTGTGTGTCAACCTAGTCCCATACAGTCATTGAATGGGATAACATATATTTCAGGGTCGTGGAAGCAAGAAGAGTCGAGATGCCAAAA
>QIJH01000216.1 GCA_003232725.1 Chromatiaceae bacterium
CCGCCGTGGTGCGTATTGCCAATGAGCGTGAGGCGGAAGGCTTTATCGCCGTGACGCCTGAAGCGCGCCGTCGTTTCTGGCAGGACCGTGGTCGTACCGCTGCAATTGCCGCGCATACCAACGCCTTCAAGATCAATGAAGATGTGGTGATTCCGCTCGAAAATCTTGCAACTTATAACGAGCAGATCGAACGCATCAACATCGAGCAATCCACTAGCAACAAGCTGCAGATGATCGATGCGGTCATCGCTTTTCTCGATGACGAGTTGGCGACCATGCCGCTCTCAGAAAAATTTGAAGCGAGCGAAGAGGGTGATGTCATTGTCCTTAGTAAGCGTGATGCTGCTTGCGCACATCTGAAAATGGTTCGTAGTCGCTGGGTTGTATTGATCGAGCAGATGGATGCTGTTGCGAGCAGCCAGAATGAATGGCTGAGTGCTGATGAAGTCGCGTCCATTCAGACAGAGGACACCCTGTTTCAGCTATTGTTGCGTCGCGATGTACGCATCTCCTATCGCCGTGAGATTGAGCGCCCACTGAAAGAGATTTTTGGTGGCGAGGCGCTCTCGCCAGTGCGTAAACGACTTGATGATATTCATCGTGAGATTCGCTCCAGCCGTCTCTTTGTCGCACTGCATATGCATGCTGGCGACGGCAATGTGCATACCAATATCCCGGTCAATTCCAATGACTACGAGATGATGCGCGAAGCGGAGCATATTGTTGATCGCGTGATGGCGATTACGCGCTCGCTGGGTGGCGTTATCTCGGGTGAACACGGCATTGGTATCACCAAGATGCAGTACATGGATGCACAGAGCATTGATGCCTTTGCCGAGTACAAAGCACGCATCGATCCCAATGGCTGCTTTAATCGCGGTAAATTACTGCCCGGCTCCGGCCTTGAGAAGGCCTACACGCCCTCCTTGAGGTTACTGCAGCAAGAAGCACTTATTCTCGAAGAAAGCGACCTGGGCGCGCTGAACGACGATATCAGTAACTGTTTACGTTGCGGGAAATGCAAACCGGTCTGCACCACCCATGTGCCGCGTGCCAATCTGCTCTATTCACCACGCAACAAAATCCTCGCAACGGGTTTAATGATTGAGGCATTCCTTTACGAAGAACAGACGCGGCGCGGTATTTCAGTACGTCACTTTGATGAGATGGAAGATGTGGCCGATCACTGCACCGTTTGCCATCGTTGTGAACCCGCTTGCCCAGTGGATATCGATTTTGGTGAAGTGTCAATCCGTATGCGCACCATCCTGAAGACACGCCTGCCATTCAAACTGAAGCCTGGGCCTCGCCTGGCGATGGCGTTCCTTAACGTCACCAGCGCAACCTCGATTAAGGTGATGCGCAAGCTGATGCTGCAGTGGGGTTATGCCGGGCAGCGCCTTGGCCATCGCGTATTCAAGGCGCTAACACCGAAAGAAGCACCCGATGCGCGCCCGACATCGACCACCGGCAAGCCATCGATACCGGCGCAGGTGATTCATTTTATGAAGAAACCGCTACCCGCGGACATTCCAACGCAAACCACTCGCGCGCTGCTTGGGGTGGAAGATGAAAAGACGATCCCGATTCTACGCGACCCTGCGAAAACGGATGAAAATGCGGAAGCGGTCTTCTACTTCCCTGGTTGTGGCTCGGAACGGCTCTTTAGTGAAGTCGGCATGGCGACGCTCGCGATGCTCTATGAAAGTGGCGTACAGACCGTATTGCCGCCTGGCTATTTATGTTGCGGTTACCCGCAAACGTCATCCGGCGATCAGGCGAAGGGGAAGCAGATCACCACCGATAATCGGGTGTTGTTCCATCGTGTTGCCAACACACTCAACTACCTTGATATCAAAACGGTCGTGGTATCGTGTGGCACCTGTATGGATCAACTATTGAAATATGAATTTGAGAAGATTTTCCCCGGCTGTCGCCTGCTGGATATCCATGAATTTCTGATGGAGAAAGGAATCTCGGTTGATGGTGTGGAAGGAGTGCAGTACCTCTATCACGACCCTTGTCACACCCCGATGAAACATCACTCACCACTGACCGTGACCAGCAAACTGCTGAATGGCGAAACAACACTCACAGATCGCTGTTGTGGTGAGGCTGGCACCTTTGCGGTGGCGCGTCCCGATGTCGCGACACAGGTGCGTTTCCGCAAGGAAGAAGAGCTAAAAATGGGCATTGAGCAGCTGACTAATAAACCAAAGGTCGAAAATAATGAAGTACGTCTACTAACCTCATGTCCTGCCTGTCAACAAGGGCTGGCCCGCTATAGTGATGTGACCGGCATGGAGCCAAAATATATCGTGGTTGAACTGGTTAATCGTTACTTCGGTGAGAAGTGGCAACGAGCCTTTATCGACAAGGTGAAAAAAGGCGGTATTGAGCGGGTACTGCTCTAAGTAATTAAAGCTGCTCTTCTGATTATTTACGAAACAACCAGAAGAGCAGTGATAAAACAATGCTGACGATGATCGATGTCATCACCGGAAAGTAGAAACCAAAACCCTCCTTTTCAATCGCGATATCACCAGGCAGCCGGCCCAATCCTAACTTTGCGATCCACGGCCATAACAGGCCTGCAATCAACAAAGCTGCGCCAGCGATAATCAAAAATTTTTGCATGGCGTAGCGCTATCCGGCTCTGTTACGTAATGGTCTTAACGCCCTCTTCGGTACCTAACAGTAGGACATCAGCAGGGCGAATTGCGAACAGACCGTTGGTGACCACACCAACAATATTGTTAAGCTGCTCTTCCAGCTTAACCGGCTCCATAATCGAAAGATTTTGAATATCGATAATCTGATTACCGTTGTCGGTGATAAAGTTTTCACGCCAAACCGGCTGGCCACCCATCTTAACGATCTCTCGCGCCACATAACTGCGTGCCATTGGGATCACTTCAACCGGCAGTGGGAATGCACCCATGACATCAACCAGCTTGCTTTCGTCAGCCACGCAAACGAATTTATCACTCGCTGCTGCGATAATCTTTTCGCGCGTTAATGCACCACCACCACCTTTAATCAGGTGCAGGTATTGATTGGACTCATCTGCCCCATCGACGTAAACCGGGATGTCGCTCACTTCATTCAATTCAAATACAGCAATACCGTGTCCCTTTAGACGCTCCGCTGTTGCCTCGGAACTGGCAACCGTGCCGTCGATTTTATGCTTGATGTCCGCTAGCGCATCAATGAAATGATTGGCCGTTGAGCCAGTGCCAACGCCGATAATCGCGCCTGCTTCTACATACTCCAGAGCCGCGTGGGCCACCATTTTTTTCATTTCATCTTGTGTCATTTCCACTCTCCAATCTTTTGATCGGTGAAATGATACCTGTGAAGTGGCAAAAAGTCATGATAAGCAACGGTTTGGCAGTGAATTTCGGTAGGAAAAGCGATCTTGAGCTGATACCGGTAGAAAAAATCGAAAATGCCTCTGTTTATGAGGTGGCCATCAAAACCCCGCTTGATGCGATGCCAACGCTCTCCAAACGCCTCAATAACGAGGTGTTGTTAAAGCGCGAAGACCTGCAACCGGTCTTTTCGTTTAAATTGCGCGGCGCCTATAACAAGATTGCCTCACTGTCAGAAGAGAGTCGAAACAAAGGAGTGATTGCCGCATCTGCGGGTAATCATGCGCAGGGCGTGGCACTCGCAGCACAAAAACTGGGTATCGATGCGTTGATCGTAATGCCCAAAACAACGCCAGCGATTAAGGTCAATTCGGTGCGTGCAAAAGGGGCGCGGATCATCTTGCATGGTGATGCCTATGATGAAGCGTATGAACATGCGAAACAGTTGGTTGCTGAGCAAGGGCTAACCTTTATTCATCCGTATGATGATGAAGATGTGATTGCGGGTCAGGGAACGGTGGCAATGGAAGTGCTACAGCAGACACCATCAATGCCTATTGATGCGATCTTTGTACCGGTGGGTGGTGGCGGCCTGATTGCAGGCGTAGCGGCTTACTTCAAGGCGAAATCACCATCAACAAAGGTGATAGGGGTGGAGCCAGAGGATGCACCTTGCATGCATCATGCACTAGAAGCTGGTGAACGCGTGGTGCTTGATCAAGTCGGTATCTTTGCTGATGGTGTGGCGGTTCGTCAGGTGGGTGTGGAACCCTTTAATATTGCGACAAGCTATGTGGATGAGGTAATTCTTGTCTCAACCGATGAGATCTGTGCTGGCATCAAGGATATCTTTGATGATACTCGTTCAATTGCAGAGCCAGCAGGTGCATTAGCAGTGGCGGGCCTAAAGAAATATATCGCGCGTGAAAAATGTCGCGGTCAACATCTCGTGGCAATCGATAGCGGTGCCAACATCAACTTTGACCGCCTACAGCATGTCGCGGAACGTGCCGAGGTTGGCGAACAGCGAGAGGCGCTACTTGCCGTTACCATTGCCGAACAGCCGGGTAGTTTTTTGGCATTTTGCAACTTGCTTGGCAAGCGAAGTATCACGGAATTTAACTATCGCTATGCCCATGTACACAACGCACATATCTTTGTCGGCGTTGAATTATCTAAAGGCGATAAAGAGAAGAATGCATTAATAGACAGACTTACCAATAGCCGTTACGAGGTTACTGATATGACTGATAATGAGATGGCCAAGATGCATATCCGTCATATGGTGGGCGGGCATGCCGAATCTATTGATGATGAAGTGCTGTTTCGCTTCCAGTTTCCTGAACGCCCAGGTGCATTACTTAAGTTCCTGACGTTGATTGGCCAGCGCTGGAATATCAGCCTGTTTCACTATCGCAATCATGGTGCGGCATACGGCCGTGTGTTTGTTGGCCTACAGGTAAAACTATCGGAACACATTGAATTAATTGATTATTTTGAAAATCTTGGGTATGACTACTGGGAAGAAGTTAATAATCCGGCCTATCGACTCTTTTTAGCAAAAGCGCCACATCAACACTAATTAAACGTCATTGCCAGGCCATATAAAAAACAAAAGGTCCGAAACCGGACCTTTTGCTTAACCATCGGGGTTAACAACACCCAATTAAAAGGGGTGTGATGATTCAGCCCCTATTTCTTCTTTTTAGCAGCTTTCTT